>JANPII010000036.1:0-13047 GCA_031424915.1 Pseudomonadota bacterium | reverse complement strand
CGGTTTTGAAGTCATTAGTAATTTGGTCTATAGTGATAGTTTTGCCGAGATGCAATAGTGGCTCTTTAGCAGTCAGAGGAACGCGATATCCCCAGCCTTGGGTATCGCACCATTCTATCAATTTTTCTGAATCCTTTATATGATGCCCTGTTAAGATTATCTCAGTTTTACAACGAAGCACTTCTCGAGCGGCAATTAGTAGGGCGTGTTGTGCTGCCCATTCTGCTTCTTCTTCAGGCACTACTTTCCATAGAATGGGTAAAACTCTATCTAGCGCTTGCAACCCTAAAATATAGCAGTAAAACTTGCTTCCTATTTTCTCTTCTAACATCACTAGCTTGGTTGGCTGTGCTCCAAAACTCACTACCTCAACCATTTCTGGCACAAAGCCACGCATTATTCGCATAGGGGCGATCTTTGTGTTAGAGAGCCATCGATGTACATAGTGATATCTTTCTTTCGAGCTCTTGACATCTCGGGGCAGTAAAGATGCAAAGTCTGCAGTATTAGCACTACGGCATAATAATATGCCTGCTGTTAAATCTGCAAGGCCACGGTACTGTGGTTTTGCTAAGCCTGTATCTCGTTTACGCAAATCATATTCAATAACGCTTGCCAAATAATTAACGCGCTCTCCTCTATTTCGCCTCCACATATTTATATTCTCCCCAATCAAGCCGGTTATGATCTTCTACTTACCCTCTCTCCTGTGCTTATATACTGAATTTGTATACTTCCTTATCCAAATAGAATTTTACAGTAGTACAGTAATAGGAAAATTCCAAGTAATTTTATACGATTTGTACCAAAATTCTGACTACGTAGCGGGCTTATAATGTATAAAGTTGTTATAATTCAATGAGTTAGCTGTAATTTATCTTATACTAATTATTCTATAAATTTATTCATGAGACGCTGGAGATACAAAATCAACTTGGCATTATTATTGTTTGTGAGCTTGTTGGTCTTAAGTAAGATTTATGCTATTATCTACAGAAGTTGTGAATGAACCTAAAACTTGAGCCTATGTTTGAATCCCGTCTGCAGATAAAGACAAGATTAAGGACGTCTACTATAGTTGGACGATATATGGCCTTAAAAGGCCATGGCAATGGGGAATTTACTGGGCTATGTCCATTTCATCAGGAGAAAACGCCCTCTTTTACTCTTAGCGATCGCAAGGGCTTCTATCATTGTTTTGGCTGCGGAGCACATGGCGACATAGTGGACTTTGTACAGCGTACACAAGGTTATAGCTATATGGATACCTTGACAAAGTTAGCACTGGAAGCAGGAGTAGAGCTTCCTAAAAAAGCTGCTCCTAGCTCACAACAAAAGTTAGAAGAAAGACTAATGGAGATTTTTGAGCTTGCTGCGCAGTTTTATCAGCGTGCTCTAATTAGTAAAGAAGGGCATCATGCTATGCAATATTTACTGTCTAGAGGCTTGAAGAAGGAAAGTATAGCAAGTTATAGATTGGGTTATGCACCTAATGATAGTGCCGAACTTTCAGCCCTGCTGCTTAAGAACTTTACTGCTTCTGAAGTGGAGCAATCTACAGTATTGATGCGAGGAGAATATGGGTTATATAATCAATTTAGAGGGCGTATAATTTTTCCAATTTGTGATCGTATGGGTCGTGTGATTGCATTTGGAGGGCGTCGCCTAGGAGAAGGTAATGGTCCGAAGTATCTAAATTCTCCTGAGAATCCTGTATTTGATAAGGGGGCTACTTTATATGGTCTTCATCTTGCTACAAAAGGTGCCTACAGTCAAAATGAAATCATCGTGGTTGAAGGCTATATGGATGTAGTTGCGCTGGCGAACGTGGGTATAGAAATAGCAGTAGCTCCATTAGGGGCTAATATTAAGGCTAAACAGGTGGAAACGCTTTGGCACATAGTGCCTGTCCCGACAATTTGTATGGACAATGATATGGCTGGACAAAAAGCTGCCTATCGTCTTGCGCACTCTATCTTGCCGCATTTGAAGGCGGGTAAGTCTGTACAGTTTATCGACACGGGCATGGATAAAGATCCCGATGAGTTCGTGCGTGCTCATGGCGCCGAGGCATTTATAGCTATAATGCGTCAGTCTACCCCTCTGGTGCAAATGCTGTTTGAAGAAGCAAGGCGTAATATGGGCAATGATACTCCAGAAAATCGTTTGGCATTAAAGGGGCAGTTGGTAGCTCTGGCGGGTTCTATTCCTGATCGTGGCTTACAGACCTCGTACCGTCAGTTCTTCTTGGATAAGCTTTATCAGCTTACCAGGCCGCAATTTAAGCGGAAGAAGCCTACTGCAGATAGCAAGCAAAAACAGGCAATACAGCCTCATATTGCTAGTATTATGCAGCGAGAAGGTGATACATATATAGTTCCGATGTTAGTAGCACTTGCTTATTATCCCGAGCTATTAGAACGCCAAGAGATATTTGAAGCTCTATTAAATGTTGAGCTTCAAACTGAATATCTTGACAAAACACGTGATGCTATTGTAGAACTGAGGGATTGCAGTAGCCATGAAAGAGAAGCAGCTGCAGAAGATATAGTGCAGAAACTACAGGGCAGGGGCTATCCTGCTGCTGCACTTAGCGTAGATGATGCTGAAGAGGCAAGGGGTATAATAGAGCTGGCCATGAAAGTGTGTGATTTGAGAAATGTCCAGCAACAAATCATAGAGTCTGTTAAGGTATTGGCGCATGAAGCCAATGAAGTTCAAATGCAAAGGCTTCTTAACCTTAAGGAATATGAGAACCTACTTAAATCTCAGCTCAATTTTGTTTAACCCATAGCCACAATGGATTTAGGTCATGGATAAAAAGAAAAAAGAAAATACTAAGCCTGCAACGAAGAGTTCTACTAAAGTTCCCAAAGTTAAGGTAACATCTGACAAAAGAAAGGTAGTTACTGCTGTGCCTTCAGCAAAGATAGCACCCGAGGCAAAAGAGCAGCCCATCACTTCATCTACTACTAAAGCTAAGGTAATGGAGCAGTCGGATTCTGAAAGTCCAGTGCAAAATTTGCTTCAGCAAGCTAAAAAATATGGCACTGTGACATATGAAGAGCTGAATAATGTTTTAGCTACTGATGCTGATGTAGAAGCCATTGACGATGCCATTGAAATTTTTGGTGAAGAAGGCATCAAGATTGTGCAGGAGCGGCCATTATTAGATGAAGAAGCATTTGAGCTTCCATTTGAAGAGGAAGAGGAAGAAGAAGCAGAGGTAGAAGAGGAAGAAGATCGTGCTAGCCGTGGTGATGACCCGGTGCGCCAGTATCTTAAAGCCATGGGTAAAGTTCAGCTTCTGACGCGGGATGGTGAAGTAGAAATTGCTAAGAACATAGAGAATGGCCGGAATAAAATGATGACCTTTTTGTGTCGTACTCCAGTAGCAGTGCGTGCTTTTATTGATTGGTATGAGCGGTTAGCCAACGAGACTATGCCGCTACGTGAGGTGTTGGATCTAGATGCCACATACGCCAAAGAGTTTGGTCAGGATGAATTCGCGGTTCGAGCAGATGCAGTGCCAGAAGATACATTCTTAGAAGTTGATAAAGAAGTGGAAACGGAAGAGAACGCTGAAGATTTTGAAAATGATAGTGACGAGAACCTTTCTATATTGAGTATGGAGACGGAGTTACGTCCTAAAATGATGGAAGTTTTTGGCAAAGCAGCTGAGCTCTCCGGTAAGTTATTGGATATGCAGCAGGATAGATTAGTAGTAGCTTTACAAGGCAAAGATCTACCAGCTAATGAAGAAAAACAATACGACAAGATTGGGCAAGAATTGGCTAAGCTTATCGGTAGTATAAAGCTTAATGATACTCAAGTAACACGCGTTACTGAAATGTTATATCAGCAAAATAGGCGAATTATGGAATGCGAGATCCAGCTTATTCGTTTGGGTGAAAAGCATAAGGTAAAACGCGATGTACTAATCAAAAAATATAGTGGGGCTGAGCTCAATCCAAATTTGATTCAGGTACTGCTTGAAAGCAAAGAAAAAAGTGTACGGGATTTTGCCGCACAACAGCAGGAGGCGATCTTAGCTATTATAGAGCAGCTGGCCGAGGTGGCTCGAGAAATTACTTTGGATATAGCAACTTTCAAAAAGCTAGTTGCTGAGATACAACGTGGAGAAAGATTGGCTGCCAAGGCGAAGACTGATATGGTTGAGGCGAATTTGCGCCTGGTTGTATCTATTGCTAAGAAATATGCCAATCGAGGCCTACAGTTCCTGGATGTGATTCAAGAAGGTAACATTGGCTTAATGAAGGCAGTAGATAAATTTGAATATCGGCGTGGATACAAGTTTTCTACCTATGCCACTTGGTGGATACGTCAGGCTATTACTAGAGCAATTTCTGATCAGGCGCGTACTATTCGTATTCCAGTGCATATGAATGAGACGATAAATAAGATGGTACGTACTTCACGTCAAATGGTACATGAATTAGGTCGAGAGCCTACGCCAGAGGAAATAGCCTTAAAGCTTGGGATGCCTGTAGACAAAGTACGCAAAATTTTGAAAATTGCTAAAGAGCCTATGAGCTTAGAGAACCCAGTAGGGGATGATGAAGGAAGCATGTTAGGGGATTTTATCGAAGACAAAAATGCATTAGCGCCTCCAGATGCAGCTCTACGCTCCTCTCTACGTGACTCTACAACTAAGGCTTTAGCAACTCTTCCAGCCCGTGAAGAAAGGGTTTTACGTATGCGTTTTGGGATTAATAAAGAAGAAAAAACGCTAGAAGAAGTCGGTAAGTTATTTAAGGTGACTCGTGAAAGGATTCGTCAAATTGAGGCTAAGGCTTTGCGCAAGCTAAGGCATCCAAGTCGTGCACGTAAGCTATTGCGTAGTTAAATCTTATATGAGTTAATAGGACAGCGTTTTGAGAAACTGAAAAAGAGAAGGTGAATCGTGACTACACGTAGGCAAGCACTAGAATCAGCAATGCAGGATACTACAGAGCTACTTTCTCAAAAACTGGATGAGCTTTTGCCCGCACCAGAAGGGATGCCTGAAGACCGCCTTTTTGAAGCTATGCGTTATGCTACCTTATCCCAAGGCAAACGGATTAGGCCCTTTCTTACAGTAAAAACCTCAGAATTACTAGGAGTAAGCATCGGTAGCTCAATTCAGACGGCAGCTGCAATTGAAATGATTCATGCCTATTCCTTGGTGCACGATGATTTGCCGGCTCTTGATAATGATGACTGGCGTCGTGGGGCTCCTAGTTGTCACCGCAAATTTGATGAGGCAACCGCGATTTTGGCAGGCGATGCGTTGCTTACCTATGCATTTGAAGTTATTGCAAATTCTAGAACTCACGTAGACTGTGCTGTGCGCCTAGAACTTATAAGCGCAATAGCAAGAACTGCAGGCTTTGCTGGTATGGTAGGAGGGCAAATTATAGATCTAAATCCTTTGCACGATCAGCCAGACTTTGCTGAAGTAGTGCGCTTGCAAAGAATGAAAACGGGGGCATTATTTGCCATGTCTTGTGAAGCAGGAGCAATTTTAGGTAAGGCGCCACAAAACATTCGTATGTCTTTGCGTGCTTATGCCAATAGTATTGGCCTAGCCTTTCAGATTATTGATGATTTATTAGATACTAATGGGGGACAAGAAAATGGTGGTAAAGGGCCCAGATTACATGCAGTAGAGCAAAAAGCGACCTTGGTAGAGTGCTTGGGTAAGGATAAAGCACAAGAGCATGCAAAATTTTTGGCTAATCAGGCTATAGAACATTTGTCTGCTTTTGATAAACGTGCAGATTTACTGCGGGAATTAGCCCTATTTATACTGGAGCGCGAAAGCTAGTAACCCATATAAATTTTTATGTTGCAGCGCACTACAAAATATGCTAGAGTTAAAATTGTTACAATGAATAAAGGAGTATCAATATGTCTAGCAATAATTTTTTTAACCCATTTGCACAAATGCCCAATTGGACTTGTTGCGATTGGAATAGTTGTCATGAAACAGCACAATGGCAGGCAATGAACACTGTAGGCCAAGTTATGGCAGAAAATATAAAAGTTCTGACGCGCCGTCAAACTGAAGCATGGCAGAAGCAGTCACAGCGCACTGCAGAGTACATCAAAGAGAATATGGCTAACTCTCCTTTAGAAGGGATGCAACATTCTCAATCTAAATATGCGGCTCAAGCTGTAAAAGATTACTGTCAGGAGGCACGTGATATGATGGCGCTTTATTCTAAAGCTGCCAGCGACATACTTGATGTAATGACCAATCGTTTGGATGAGATGAGTACTGAGCACGCTTCTCAACCACAGCAGCGTAATAACAAGAAGTAGATATAGTTCTTATGTCTGCCTAATTGATAATTATCAAAACCCACCGCTACGGTGGGTTCTTATACCAACTCTCAGCTAAAACAGTACAAGGAGCAACGAGCGATGTGTAGTAAAATCTACATGAGCGAGGAGCGATGCTGTAATCTTTTAGCTGAGAGTTGGTATTGTATGCAGCGAGTAGGATAGACGCTGCTGTTGCCTATGTGCAACAGTCCGTCTTAAAATAATAATTGTTAAGTGTTGCTTACCAAAAACAGTTGCATGGTTGGCAACATGCCGGTATCCTTAAAGAGAGATAGAACATTAGTTCGCCAATTTAGTTTGGTTATAAAAACACACATAAGGAGGATAAATTCGTGAGTAGTAAAATTGAAAGGAGTAATTTACTTAACGTGTTGCTAGCAGTAATGTTCGCCACCGTGATTGCGTTATTTGCGGTTGAGTCGTATGCAGATGCGGTTACTGATACTTTATGTAATGCTATTAGCTTTGTGCAGGGTGGCGTGGGTAAAGCGATAGCAATAATCGTTATTATTTCTGTTGCTATTATGATGTTCCTCGGCAAGATTACTTGGGGTGTAGCTATCGCTGTAGCAGTAGGTATGGGATTGCTATTCGGGGCACAATCTGTGGTAGAGGCCATCTCGCCTGGAGGTCAAGCAACTTGTGTTAATGCGACTCCTGCTGCGGGCAACTAATCAAAACTATAGCTTTGAAGTACTTAAGAAAAGCGTCTGCCCCAGTGCAGGCGCTTTTTGCATATTAATGTGACATGTGTTAGACTTTACATATAGGAAAATTATAGAGTATCAAATTATGGTAGGAGCACAAAGTCATGAAATGACAAATGCCATATGGACAGCTTCAGAATTAGAGCAAGCACTAGGTGTCCCAGCACCATCAGGGGCAGTTACTTCGGTTTCTATTGATACTAGAACCCTTGAGCCAGGAGCGTTGTTCATTGGTCTGCCTGGAGAAAACACAGATGGAGGGCAATTTGCAGCTGCGGCACTAAGTAAAGGAGCGGCTCTATGTATTTTGCGTAGTGGAGCACAGATGCCGCAGCAGTATAAAAAGCAGTGCATTTTTGTACCTGATACTATGGAAGCATTAAATCAGCTAGCGCGTGTTGCTAGAGCACGCGCCAAAGGCAAGATAATTGGTGTAACAGGCAGCGTTGGTAAAACTTCCACCAAGGAGATGCTGCGCTTAGTATTAAGTAACCAAGGGCAGACTTACGCTAACTACGGGACTTATAACAACCATTATGGTGTTCCTCTGTCTTTAGCTAATACTCCAGCTGAAGCGGAATATGCAATTTTTGAAATGGGTATAAACCACCCTGGAGAATTGCGTACACTTTCTCATTTAGTACGTCCACATGTCGCCTTAGTAACCACTGTGGCTCCTGCACATCTAGAATTTTTTTCTTCGATCTCAGCCATTGCGGCAGCTAAAGCAGAAATATTCGAAGGCGTACTACTGGGAGGCCAGGCTATTATCGATCTGGATAATCCATACCACCAAATTTTAGCTCAAGTTGCCTCCAATTATGGAGTTCAAATAATAGGTTTTAGTCATCATATCAAAAGTCGTTTCCGCTTACTTTCCGCACATGTCGACAATGGGCGTACTATGATTCAGGCCGAATGCAATGGCCGCTTGTATGACTATAGTATACCGGTGCTTGGAATGCATTGGGCAAAGCTCAGTGTTGCGGTACTGGCGGTAGTATGGGCCATAGGTGCAGATATTACATCAGCTATGTATCAATTGCAGTATTTTACGCCTCCGGCAGGGCGAGGAATAGTGCATCAGGTAGCTCGGCAGGGTATTACAGTAATAGACGATGCCTATAATGCTAATCCTACCTCGGTAACTGCTGCTATGGCTGTGCTAGGGCAGCACAGAGCAGCTGGCAAGCGCACTATAGCGGTGTTAGGAGATATGCGTGAGCTTGGCCCTAAAGGCCCTGCCTTACATGAAGAATTGGCTTTAGCTATTGAGCAAAACAAAATTGATTTAGTATATACTGTGGGAGAGCTAATGTATAATCTGTATCAAGCTATACCCGAGAAAAAGCGTGGCTGTCACTGTGATACTGCAGCAGATTTAGCAAGGGTTATTATTAACCACATACAGCCAGATGATATTATACTAGTAAAAGGTTCAAAAAGCATGCAGATGGGTAAGGTTTTAAGCGTTTTATTGCAACCCTAGATTTTACTCTTACATTTTTGATTCTTGCCGCTGATTACATTTAAACTTTGTAATAATTCATCTATTCTATCTGCTACTACAGGCATAGTATATTCAGTGCATAGACGCTTATATGCGCTATAGGCCATATTGTGGGCCAACTCTTTGTCTTGTAAAACGATACCAAGGGAGTGAGCTAGGGCTAATATATTGTCCACGGGAACGAACATTACATCTTGCGCGCGTGCAATTTCGCTGGGCCCTTCAGTAGTAGTGCTAACTACAGGAATGCCGTGAGCAAATGCCTCCAGCAGTACGATACCGAAAGGCTCATGCCGCGAAGGTAAGCAGAACACATCGCATTGCGCAAAGAATGAGGCTTTATCATGTACCCAGCCTGTAAAAGTTACTATATCTTGCAACTGTAAATCTGCAACCAGACGCTGTAGGCTACGTTTTTCTTTCCCTTCACCTGCTAGAAGTAGGTTGCAGGATATGCCACTATGCCTTAACTCAGCAATAGCGTGCACTAGAACATCAAATCCTTTCTTATATTCAAAGCGGCCCATTGCGCCAATTACAAATTGAGGCTTAGGGGAAGGGCCTATTGTAGGTGTTTGACGCACCATGTTAGGTATCTTAAAGATATGCTCAGCAGGATATCCATCTTTTATAATGGCCTGGCGCATATGTTCAGTGGTGGCAATTAAGTAATCTGCTTTCAGTAAGCGAGCATAGCTATAATTATGACACACTGAGATAACTGGAACTGCTGCTTTCCGTGCAAGGCTGCCAGCACGATTTCCATGCGTAATAATGCAATATGGCTGGTGTTTTTGGATCATATGGCGAAGACGCCAAATGGCAAGTAAATCATAAAACCCAAAGTTATGCAGGTTCATAATTTGGTTGGCAGAACTATCAAGAAGGGTAGAGCGTATTTTAGCTCTAGGATGTACAATATTTATTGTAGAATAACCTTGATGTTGTAGAGCAAGGCTATAGTCTACGAAAGCTTGTTCTATACCGCCTAGCCCCCGACCCAGCATTATATTAAATACTAATCTCGGTGTTGGAGCTATTGCCATATATTTAGTGTACTACTTTTTTAATCGTAGTCAGATCATCTTCCATTATCTTGAGCTGCATGCTTTTGTCTAGCCCTTCTCCCAATTTTTGTTCTACGGAAGCGACAGCCATAGATATAACTTCAGCTTTGATATTTTGTAACACATTCTCTTCATACTGAGATATACGTTGTAAGGCTAGTGTACCACGCTTTTGTGCAATGCGTTCAGCTTCTTGCTTTGCTTCTGCAATGATCTGGCTCGCATCTTCATTGGCGCGCTTTATGATTGCCTCAGCGTTTAGGTAGGCTGTGTCCATTTCTTTATGGAGCATCTCTAGCATTTCTCTGGCTTCGGTATGCATACTTTCTGCTACCTGCAGGTTCTGAGTCACATCTCTGGTATACCCATCTATTGTGGCTATGACCTGACGTTTTACTGGGCGTGCTATTCCTATGCACAGGAGTATAAAAGCTGCGGTAATCCAAAACATCTCATTAAACATATAATCCTCTACTATTGGTGAGTTGCGCTACGTATATTGTGGTCTTCTAACATAATTTTGATTATATCAGCGCTTAAAAGTTGCGCCATGTCAGGTAACTCTTGCTTAACCTTTTGCTCAAGGCGGTGGATTTTTTCAATTTCACGCCCCACCTTTTTCATGAATTCACCGTCAGCCTCTTCTACATACTCAGAGAATGTCTTTTTCGCACTGTTCTTGGCATTATGCTTTAATGTAAGAGCAGTGTCTTTAGCTTTATCTAAGATGGATGCTATTTCTTGTTTTAATATTTTGCCTTCAGCAGCTATTCCCTCAGCTTCTTCTAATTTTCCGCGAGTGGCAGTTTCACGCGTTGTAAAGATGAAGGTCATAGAGGGCAGAAATATTCTAGATACTACGAAATAGCTAAGAGCAAAAAATATTGCTAACCAGAAAATCTGTATAGAAAAGCTGTCGAACTCTAACTGCGGCATTGCCAATCCAAATTTATATTTCTACTGCCATCATTTTACCACAACGGGCAAGTTAGGTCGAGTGTTTTTTCATGCTATATATATTTGAAGCACTTAGGTTTGCACCCTGGCATAGTTTTTGCTGGTATACGATAAGTATATCAATCCTTAGAAGAGGAAAAAATGGGTCCAGGTTTTGCTGCAGCAGTATCAAGTTTACAAGCTGCCAATAAAGAAGCAGAGGTAGTAAGCGCTAACGTCGCAGCAGCTAATACATTTGGCATGAAGAGTATGGCTACCTTCACTCAAGCTATCTATAATAGTTCTGGGGGAGCAGGTCTGAACTCAGGCGCAGGTGTTACTACCATTAATAAAATTCATGTTGATACTCCAGGTACGCCAGTACGTACTAATATTTCGACCAACATGATGATCAATGGAAATGGTATGTTTATAGTAAGTGACGCTAATGATAATATTGCCTATACTCGAGCTGGGGATTTTACTGTTGATGCAAATGATACATTGTCTAATGGCGCAGGGTTTCGTCTAAGAGGTTGGCGTCTAGATAATAATGAGAATTTACCTGAAACCAAATCAATGCTTGAAAGCTTAGAGCCAATCCGTATCCAACATGCTATTGCTGCTGCATCTGCTACTACACAGGTTGATATATCATTATTGCTTAACTCTGGCCAAGAAGTAGCGGGAAATCAGAAGGCGGTATGGAATTTTGCTAGCCCAGAAACTAATTCTCCATATAATGCTAATATTAAGGCAGATGACGCTATATATCCTAACCAGTATAATTCTTTAACAGCTGGGGAAGGCATTACTTTGAAGGTTGCTAACCAGATATATAATTTTGTTTATGGTGGCTTTGCGCAAACTTTGACGTTTGATGAAGCTGGGACTGAACTTGTGGCTGATGGCGTTACGAATTTGGATACGGATCAATTAATAATTACGGTAGATAATTTCACTCACAACGATTTTACACGGGGTAGTGGTACTACTAACCTTGAAGTGATGCAAAATATGATTACGCAGATTAATTCCAGCAGCGGTTTATATGCCTTAAAAGCACGTTTGACCAATGATGGTGAGGGTAATATTAGCATGTTAGTGGCAGCAGCAGATGCCGATTACTCAATAAGCTTTAGTGGAACCCAGGGTTTTCGTAGTGATATTGGTCTTACAGATCTAAATAATGTACAGTCTAGTCCATCTGGGACAAGATTTGCTTCTTTGGCCAATTTAAAAGATTTGTTAAACGGTATTGCAGGTGTTAATGCTTCAGTGGGTGCCGGAGATAATGCGGGACTGAGTCTTACCTCCAGTAATGCCATATACATAGAAAACTACAACCCTTTGGGGCAGGGTAGCAATTTCTTGCGCGAAATGGGCCTAGATTCTGGTTATCTCCCATCTAGCTATAATCCATATCATCTAGACAGCAATATGGCGAATGGAGCCTTTAAAGCGCATTACACACGTGATTTTATGGTATATGACGCCATGGGTAATGCGCATAACTTTTTGATGCGTTTTCTTAAGACCGGGGCAAATGAATGGGGTGTAGAAATTCATGCACTTAATAAATCTACTGTACAAATATCAGGTAGGGTGGACGGCTTGATGATGGCTGGTAGTCTAAAGTTTGATGGTTACGGAAATTTACTTTCTATTGTCTCTATGTCAGAGCCTTCGATTAGCAGTGTAGGAATAGAAGCTGATCGTGACTTAGGAGCAAGCGAAGGCCAAACCCTAGAGATACAGGTAGATAATACGTCATATACATTCGAATATGGGCAAGCTTTAGCTAGTAGCGCAACCCTGGATGGTGCTGACACTACATTAACGGCAACAGGTAGTAGTGGTGCTGCAACTGATACATTAGATATAACCACTAACTCAACTACATACAATTTTCAACGGGGTACGGGTACAACGAACAAGGCAGTGCTAGATAATTTGGCTTCTCAGATTAATGCTACTACGGGCGTGGGGGCATTAGTAGGGGAAGTGATAGATTTAGGAGGTGGGGATTATAGCCTAAGTGTTAGAGCGATAGATAGTCGACATGAATTAAGTTTTAGTAGCACGGATACTGGCTCGCCAACTTTGGCTGCGACATTAAACTATACGGATATTGCTGCAAATTCTGCGAGATTTACAACTCTGCATCAACTAGCAGGGCTAATTAATGCTACAGACGGAGTGGAGGCATTGAGTGCGCATGTAGTGCCAGTAAACAGTGCTGGTCTACAGCATCAAATCATTATCGAACCTAAGGGAACTGGTAAGTACATGAGCTTTAGCGGTACTAGTGATGTTATAGGTTCTCCGCTTGGTAATGGGCAAGTAAGTACAATTGCCGAAGTATTAGGGATTAGAAATACTTCAAGCGAAAGCGCAATTGCGGGGCTTGATGATGAGATGGTTGTAAATTGGTCTCCTGAAATCGGTGCTGCTGCTAATACAATTGCAGTTAATTGGG
>JANPII010000035.1:0-5597 GCA_031424915.1 Pseudomonadota bacterium | reverse complement strand
TTCATGTTTAGCTTTATCAGCAGCTTTCTCTGTTTCGTGCTTTGCATGCTCAGCGGCTTTATCAACTTTTTTACCAGCTTTTTCCATAGTTCCTTCAGAGCTGTCAGCGAATGCGCTCATAGCGAAAACTAGTGATCCAGCTAATGCAGAAGCAAGAATTAATTTAACTTTAGACATGTTTTTAACCTCCTAATAGGTTTTGTAGTTGATCGTTCCTGTTAGTGTAATGCTAAACTCATAAAGGTCAATAGCATTTTTGGTGTCATAGCCAATATATTTTGCTAACAACAAGTCAACCATTCCTGGCTTAACATGCTGATGTAGAACTTTGTCGGTATGATTGGCAAAATTATCAGCAAAAAACATCTCTGTTTCAAAATGTGGCAGGTCAGAATGGCGCACACTAAACCTAATATGCGGTGCTCTTTTATTGGTAGGGCCAGGCATTACAGTAAAGAAAGAAAAGCGCCCCAGATTATCAGTAATCGCTGTGCCTGTGCCTGCAAAGTTTTTATCTCTTTCTTTATGAGTAACGTCATGACCAAGGGCGTCTACTTGAGTTATCTCTACTTTAGCCCCGGTAACCGGTACACAATTACTATCTAAAATGCGTCCTATAATATTAATAGCGTTGCCTTGAGCAAAATAGGCCGACCCACTTAGACGTCTTAAGTTATTGCTATTATGAGCAGAAGGCACAGGGGTGAGTTCCCATATTTCAGGAGTCAATGGGCATTGTATATTTGCAGATCTACCTAGATTATTTCCACTGCTACTAATATTAGTACTGCCATTAAGTTTTCTCTTTCTGCTGCTACTGAGGCCGCTTTTTTCGTCGTCTATGCCTTGACAAGGCTCTTGGCCATCGCAATCGGTAAACACCTTAATATCATTTCCGATTTTGGGATAGGGTTCTGATTTGCGCACAGAGGTTTTAGTATTCTTGATATGCTTGTGTGCCTTCTTCAGCTGGGTTGTTTTACGAGTGTCTTCTATATTAGTACTACTTCCTTCGGTTGCTATAGCACCAGGAATATGTGCAAAAATGATGGTGCTAATGGCACAAGCTAGAGATAATGAGATGTAACGCATAAAAATCAACTCCTGATTGCTATTTCTATAATTTTACGCACTAACGCTTCAATGCCTGAGGCGATAGCATATAGCTTATCGGTGCGCATATAAGCTGAACAGCTGACTAGCTTATGCTCTTCGTCGACACATATTTGTTCTGAGGTACAAACTTCTTGGGTGGCGCCTAAGGCAGCGAGCGTTGCGTTATACTCCCCCACTGTTAAATGTGGTTTGATATGATCTTTTAAAGCAGCGGCTACTACTATAGGAGCGATGCATATTGCCCCAATTGGCTTTTCTGCTTGATAAAAACTGAGCACCACACGTTGCACATCCTCTGTTGCTTCAATCTTATCTGGGCTGCTTAGTAGAGTGGAAAAATTCTTAGCTATGCCAAAGCCACCAGGTAAAATAAGAGCATCAAATAGCTCTGTTTTTAAAGCGGTTAAGGGTTGTATATTGCCTCGTGCAATTCTGGATGCTTCGACTAGCATATTGCGTTTCTCTGCCATGGGTTGCCCACTACTATGGTTCACTACATCCACCTGTTCTCTATCAGGTGCAAAACACTGCACCTCAGCTCCATGCATGTCTAGCGTAAGCAATGTAATTACTGCTTCTCTGATTTCGCTGCCATCTTGGTGGCCGCATCCAGCTAACACTACAGCGATCTTGGTCATATTATTTCCACCTATGTTAATGAAACTTAACTATCAACATATCTCTATTTGGCAACAAAAAGCAATGGCGTTTTATATGAATGTAATGAAAGTACATAGATTAGGTATGGGATTATGGCTGTTATAATCTGGTAATCCACCCTCCACCTAGCACTCGAGTATCATCATACATAACGCAAGCCTGCCCTGGAGTGACCCCTGAATATGGTTCATGCAAGTGCACAGTTGCAGTATCTGGCGAAGTAATTTCTACCGTTGCAGCAATTCCTGCATGCGCAGATCGCAGCTTGACAGTGCACTCTATATTTGAAGATGCACTATCTTGAAGCCAGTTTAATTGTTTTACTAATACTGTTTGAGAGGCAAGGGCTTCCTTAGGTCCTACCACTACTTCCTTAGTCTCGGGGTTAATACTTATTACGTAAAGGGGATCTGCTGCGGCAATACCTATGCCACGGCGCTGGCCAATGGTAATTAATAATACCATTGTGTTTTCCCACCTTGGTTCCATCTTCTAGAACAATATCACCAGTATCTAGTGCGCCAGGCCGTAACTTAGAAATCACTTGACTGTATGATCCACCAGCAACAAAGCAAATATCTTGGCTATCTGGTTTATCGGCTACTTCCAGGCCATAGTGGGTAGCAAGCTTACGAGTTTGTTCCTTTGCCAAGTGCCCTACTGGAAAGCGCAAGAAGTTGAGTTGTTCTTGAGTGGTGGCAAATAAGAAGTAACTCTGATCTTTGTTATGATCAGCGCCGCGGTGTAGCTGGGCTTGGCCATTTATTACTTTGCGCTGGACGTAGTGACCTGTGGCCAGTGCATCTGCTCCAAGATCACGCGCCATCTTAAAGAGGTCACGAAATTTTACACTCTGATTGCAACGTATGCAGGGAATAGGGGTTTCACCTCGTAAGTAACTGTCAGCAAAGTCTTCTATGACTTCGTTTTTGAATACGCTTTCATAATCTAAAACATAATGCGGAATGCCGATCTTAGCTGCTGCCATTTGAGCGTCGTATATATCTTGGCCGGCACAACAGGCCCCTTTTTTGCCAACGGCCATACCATGATCATAAAGCTGCATGGTAACCCCCACTACTTCGTGCCCTTCTGCAGCTAGCAAAGCAGCAACTGTAGAGCTATCCACTCCCCCTGACATTGCAACTACGATTTTTTCCTTTTTGCTCATGCTTATTCCATTATCCAAACTGGGATTGGCATTATACCATAAATTAGATAAAGGGGCAAACTGTTAGAGCGCGGCCATGGTAAGATAAAGACATGATATAGTGTTCCGCACCACCAAAATACCATATCATTCTCCATACTACAATCAGGATTCCATAAATATCCTAGCGGTGGTAGCGGCTTTTAAGCCGCGTAGGAGGCCGGCAATGAGGCCTCCTAAAAATATCAAAAATTTATCACAACATAGTTGATGATCACCCCTCCTTCCCTATTTTTATTTGACAAAAATGAGGGAGTGCTTTAATCAGCAGTAAAGATAGTTGGGTCTAGGAGAAATTATGTTTTGGCGCTATGCTTTGTTTCTTATAGCTTTGTGGACTGTTGGTTTAACTTCTGCACTAGCAAGCGAAGACAAATTACATCCCAAGCATATAGAATGGGGATTTGACGGTAATTTTGGTAAATTCGACCGTCAAGCTATTCAACGAGGATTTCAGGTATATAAAGAAGTATGCGCCGCTTGCCATAGTTTGAAGCGAATAGCGTTTCGTGATTTAGCAGATATTGGCTTTTCTGAAGCGGAAATTAAATCTCTGGCTGCTTCTTATTCTGTTGCTGATGGGCCTAATCAAGAAGGTGAGATGTTTGAAAGAGCAGGGCGCCCAGCTGACTATTTCTTAGGGCCTTATGCTAATGAGCAGGCAGCACGTGCTGCCAACAATAATGCATTGCCACCAGATTTATCGCTTATTATTAAAGCCAGGGAAGATGGGGCTAACTATGTATACTCTCTGCTGACAGGCTACCAAGAGCCACCTGCAGGTTTTGAGGTAGGCGAGAATATGTACTACAACCCATATTTTGCTGGTGGTGGCAGCCAGTTAGCGATGACCCCGCCTTTGACTCAAGAAGGGCAGGTACAATACGCAGATGGCACCCAACCGACAGTGGATCAGATGGCACAGGATGTGGTAAACTTCCTGCAATGGGCAGCAGAACCAGAAATGGAGAAGCGTAAAGGCATGGGCGTCAAAGTAATATTGTTCTTGGCGGTCTTTACCTTTTTGTTTATGCTATGGAAGCGAAAACTCTGGCGTGATGTGAAATAGGCCTGTACTTGACAGTTCTAGCGAATATGGTTATAAGGTTATGTTGGAGATGGCTTAAAAGTAACAATTGTAGCGTCATTGCGAGCACCGAAGGTGCGCGGCAATCCAAAGAAAATGGCCTCAATTGCTGGACTACCACGGCCACTGACGTGGCCTCGTAGTGACGGTTTATAGGCCTATACCAAGTTTAGGAAATAAATGAGGTTGTAAATTAAATTGCATGAAAGTCATGTCCCTACCTAACCACTTATGGCAAATTATTAGACTGAAGCTAGCCCTCCTTACTTCAGGCAGTATTTTTAGCATACTAGTATTGGCATGCACTAGTCGGCAATCACCCAAAAGGAAGGGCCGCATGCATCGGTTGGGCAAGCAGCTTACTCGCGTGTTGCAAAATATGGGTCCGGCTTATATCAAGTTTGGTCAGCTACTTTCTACTAGGCCCGATTTGGCTGGAAAAGAAATAGGACAAGAGCTAGCCCTGTTGCAAGACCGTCTGCCATTTTTTTCATGGCGTTTGGTCAAGAAAGCTGTCAGGCATGATTTATCTGCTGACATCTCAGATTTATTTCAGGAGTTTGCCCAAGTGCCAGTTGCTGCTGGGTCTATAGCGCAGGTGCATAAAGCAGTAACGCTGGAAGGGGAGGTGGTTGCAGTTAAAGTATTAAGACCTAGCATAGAAAAGCGCTTTGCCCAAGATCTCGCTCTATTTGACTTTTTGGCATGTATTGCTGAATTTATATCACCTGAGATGCGTCGGTTAAAGCCTATGACCATAGTAGATACTTTGCGTCAGTTAGTAGGTATAGAGTTAGATCTACGGTTGGAAGGAGCAGCGGCAGGTAAATTAGCGCAAAATTTAGCTTTAGATCGCGACATATATATACCTAAAATATACTGGGCTTATACCAAGCGCCGCATTTTGACGTCAGAATGGATTGAAGGGACGCCAATTTATCAGAAGGAGCAGCTGCTTGCTCAAGGTCATGATATGCATAAATTGGCAAGTAAATTAGCAGTAACTTTTTTTAATCAGGCGTTTCGAGATGGCTTTTTTCATGCAGATATCCATCCAGGAAATATACTAGTCAATGAGCGGGGGCAAATTTGCCTTGTGGATTTTGGTATTATGAGCCATTTAGATATTGCCAACCGCACATTTATTGCCGATATTCTGCATGGTTTTATAACTCGTGATTACGAAAAAGTAGCTGATTTGCATTTTGCAGCTGGGTATGTCCCAGCCCATCAGGATCGTCAGTTATTTGCTTTGGCATGCCGTAGTGTGGGAGAGCCTATTATTGGTTTGCCGGTTAACCGTATTTCTATTGCTAATCTATTATATCAGCTATTTGAGATTACGCGTGAGTTTGAGATGGAAACACAGCCGCAGCTGCTGATGTTACAAAAAACCATGGTGACAATTGAAGGGGCAGGGTCTTTATTATACCCAGAAGTGAATGCCTGGCAGTTAGCCGAACCTTGGATTATGGAATGGGGACGCCAGAACTTAGGCTGGCATAAGATATTGCGTGATGCCAG
>JANPII010000034.1:0-9744 GCA_031424915.1 Pseudomonadota bacterium | reverse complement strand
TGGCTACTACCAGCTTATTGGGAGTAGGGGCGTTGTTAGCTGCAGGTCTGGCATTTACTCCCCAGTTGTCGCCACATATGATGATTCAGTTTATGCCTGGCTTTGGCTTGGTTGATACGCTATTTATTTCTGGTGCGGCTTTGTTACTCGCTAGTAGTACATTCTATTCATGCGACAAAAATTCCCTACGAGATACCAGCATACAGTTTGTTGCTGGTTTGGGTGTAGCTGGGGTGTGTCAAGCTAGTATACATGTGTTGCCTCAATATTTTGCAATCATTGCCACATCTAACGTCAATATGGCCTTGGTTGTCTTCTGGAGTAGCCTGGCTGTTGGTCTTGCCTCTGGTGGTGCTCAGTATTTCTTTAAGCAAAAGGATGCTCAAGAAACAGGAAGTATGTTCTCTGTAATAGCACCTCAAGCTGCGGTTGCAGTATGTAGTGGTGCAAGTATGCTGGCTCTAAATATGTTTATGCCTAATTTAACTTCTGCTATACTACCGGTGATTATAGTAGAGCAGGTGCTAGTAAGTTTATTGGTCAACTCCTTTATCAATACTGGCATAAATATGACGCATAGCTAGTTTACGCTGAGTTCCGCTACTACGTCAAGAGAAAGCGCTTTACTTTGCTCACATAATCTCACATAATCTCACATAATACTAATGTGAGAATGAAAAGTGAACTGGCAAGATTTCCGCATCCATAAGCGACTTAGTTTAAACCCTTCTATAGTAGAGGAAATATATAGTACTCTTGCGGAGATTGATGGAGTTAAAAACAGCTGGCAGATATCAGGAAAGCTACTGCCACAGACGCTAAAGCGGCTAACACGTTCGGTGATTGTAACTTCCACCGGCTCTTCAAATCGTATTGAAGGTAACCGCCTAAGCGACCAAGAGGTAGAGAATCTATATAAAAATTTGCATATCAAAAAGTTTAAGACACGTGATGAACAAGAGATAGCAGGGTACCTACAAAGCCTTGAAGTAATCTTTAATAACTATAATGATATATCTGTTAGTGAATCAACAATCCTCACTCTCCATCAGGATATGTTGATTCATAGTGACAAAGACGTAGGGCACAGAGGGCAGTATAAATTTGGTTCCAATAGGGTAGAAGCCAAAGATCAGAGCGGCAATATTGTTGGTGTTATTTTTAATCCTACCCCGCCTTATCTAGTTAAAAAAGAGATGCAGGAGCTGGTGGAATGGTACAATTGGGCAGTAAGTACTAAAGCAAAGCATCCACTAATTTTGATGGCTAATTTTATCTTTGAGTATCTTGCCATACACCCATTTCAAGATGGCAATGGCAGAACTAGTAGGTTGCTAACTAATTTAATGATGATGCATCATGGTTATCTTTTTACCTCTATTGTTTCGCATGAGAGTATTATAGAGGCGCACAAGCTGGATTATTATCGTGCTCTTAATCAAACCCAAAACAGCTGGAAAACAGATGTAGAAGACATTTCTCCTTGGCTCTTATTTTTCTTAGATGTGATTAGAGCTCAAAGCAACCAAGCCCTCAAAATTATTGAAGGGGATAATATAGAATATTTGCTTTCTGAGAAGCAGTTGGCACTATGGCAATGGATCAATAGTCATGGCCATGAATTTAGTCGCAAGGATGCGACAGAAGCTCTAGGGTTTCCCGAAAGAACAGTGGAATCAATTATAAAAAAGCTGCTTGATTTAAAGCATATACAACGGCTAGGACAAGGGAAAGCAACTCGTTATGTATTAAGTTGTATCAAGCTTAGTTAAGAATATGTTTGGTAAGCTCTTTTCTCTAAGATATAAAATAAAATATTTAGCGGCCAATTGAGTGAAGAAACTAGGCACACTAAAGTGAGCTATTTAAAGCTTCTTAGAATAAGACTAATAAAATTTTGGCATATACTCATAATAAAAAATATATTGACAGCTTTTAAAGCGTACATAATATAAATATCAGGCAGTAAGCTGCCGCACTAATTTTATCATAATTTTTATAGGTCCCAAAATGCAACAACGTTATACACCACGCTTATACGATATATATGCCCCAGGAGCGGATTCTTTACTGGATCTACAGCAAGCTATAGAGCTACCTAATATAGCAACTATAGAAGATACTAGGCTCAATACCGTAAGAATATATCCCTCTTTAGAGCCACAGCAGAACAATGAAGCGGTAGAGTTACTTAACACTGATATAGAAGATACTAGTCTATATATCAGTAATGATTCTACAGTTGTCGTGCGACAAAGGCAATGCGCAGTGAATTCAAAGCTGCGTACAGGTATAATAACTGTGGCAGGCGCCAGTATATGTATTGGAGTAATTGCCTTAGTGGTATTTGCTGGAACTGGTCTCTCTGGTTTATGTCCTCCTGATGATACTTCAAATTTCAATTACCAAAGCAGTCCTTGGGATCCCAGAAGAGCGATTGTAAACACGTACGATTCAAGCACGGAAAGAAATTGTACAACTTGGGGTGAGAAAGCGGAGTCTCCGACTTTTATCATAACTCTGAGCATAGGGATTATATTAACATGCCTAGGTTGCGTTGCTCGGTTAGGTGTCGCCCAATGTGCATCACGTGAGTGAGTTCACATATCAGCCAAGCTTGATCTGCCAGCCTTTGGCCACCAAAGTTTTTTAAGGAGAGGGCCAAGGCTATCTGATAGTCAAAGGTACCCGTCTAGACTCCCCAGGCGTACTTTTTTTAGTGTTGGTAACAATGCTGTTGAAGAGTAAGCGTTCATACAATGGTGTCAACTTAAGGGGAAGGGCACACTACTCTGCCAATTTTGATTTAGCTGCAAAGTGTTGTACGCAAAGCCTTGGGCCTTGCAGCGCGCCCCTTTGGGGGGGGGGCTTGCGGGGCGCGCTTATTTACGTATGCCACGCGTAAACTGCGCCTCATAAACACTTTGCTGAAATCCTACACTACTTGTATGAATGGATATCTTTTCCTGAGTTGCCGCGCCCCGAAGGGGCTCGCAACGACGATTTTATGGGCGTTATACCACTATCTTAATCAAAAATTCGGGTTCGGAGATTCATTTAGAACCTCCTGGCAAGCACTAGAGTATAATTATTTTTTTCATGCCGCCTCTTCATCTGAACATTCTTCTAGACGAGAGAGATAAAAATCTATCCTTTTGCTATCAGCTGGCACTTCAACATAAGCACCATAAATGCGCTTGCCGAATCCTCCTCTTTCCTGTTGCTTGCTAAGCCGCCTTAACTCAATTTGCTCATTTGACAAGCCAGTGGCGTTAACTAAGGCCTGAATTACTTCTATTAAGTCCGCTATTTCCTCTATATATTCAGCTGAAGTCTGGGCCTCGACAACTTCACTTGCTTCTTCCAAAAGCTTGTCCTTAAGGCGCTGCATATATTCATCCTGTTCCATAATACGTGCAGTAACCTCTACTCCTTGCGAATGCATCACCTCAGGCATATAGTCTCGGATTAGTTTATCGACTTTAAAGCGGCGTTTTTTGATCATCTATGTATTCCATATATTTATTGCACACTAAGTGTTATAGGGGACGCTCAGGGTCTACGGTATTATCATCTTTACGGATTGAAAAATACAGTTGTGGCGAATCTACGCTGCCTGTCTGCCCAGCTTGGGCGATAACCTGCCCTTTGCGTACCCTGTCCTTGGTAGCCACCACAATTTTATCATTGTGTGCATAGGCAGTAAAGATATTGTCAGCATGGTGGATAATTAGCATACGGCCATATTCATCCATATCTTGTCCCACATATACCACTTCACCATCAGCAGCAGCTAATATACTAGCTCCCTTATTAACGCTGATACTCATACCCTCGCTACCGCCGTTTTTAAAGCGTGATAACACCTTGCCATGTACCGGCCACATGAAGCGCGGATCTCCAAGTGGCGTTGCTAGCTTATACTCTCCTCTAGGTATTGGCTTTGATGGAGGATTGCTAGATGTTGCCTCAGACCTTAGCTCTTCTGGCTCTGATGGTATGTCCTCTAGAATTACTTTCTCTGGAAGCTTTTTTTGATTATGTTTTGGTGCTTCAGTTAAAATAGGGTCTCCTTGGCGTCTTTGCTCCAGCTGTTGTTCTAAAGTACGGGGTTGTCTACTTTCTACAACTCTATAGGTATCTTGCGTGTTATGTTCATCAGCGGTATAGGTGCGTGGTTTAGATAAGCCCGATTGTAGGGTGGTACCAACAATGGGCTCTGCACTAATCGCCACATCACTACTGTTGGCTGCTTCATGTGACTTTACCATTTTCGTTCCGTGCCGTCCGAAGTAGATATGTTCCTTACGTTCTACGCTTGCTGGCTCTTGCGAGCAAGATGTTAGCATTAATAATGTTGTTATAGTTGCCATTTTAATGGCGGATCTCCTAGAGGTTATAAGCATTTAGTTACCATATTATCGTTATACCTAGTATTATAGCGCTAATATATAATAAAATTCAAGAGGTCTCGACAACTACATAAGCCATAGCGAATGGATAATCATCTGCTAAAGATAAGTGGACGCGATATGAGGGCAAATGTGGAAGGTGACGCCAGCACTTAAGTATGGGCTGGCCATGCGCATTATTAGTAGCAGATATCTCAGCAAAAGAAAGATGAGCACCAATGCCGGTGCCTATGGCTTTGGCAAAAGCCTCTTTTGCGGCAAAGCGCTTAGCGAGATAACTATGCTGGCGGGCTTTAGCCTCAGGCATCTGCTGCAGCTCTAATGGGTGATATATACGATGCAAAAAGCGCTCTTCATGGCGCGCTAGTATTAGTTCAATACGTGCTATATTCACGAGATCGCAGCCAATACCTAATATCATATACTTATCTTATCTGTAGTTCAGAGTATAATTAACAGGCTATAGAGTGTTTGCCAAGCTAATTCTAGATTGACACAAGGACTATCGAAGTATTGCGTTTTAGGTTAAATATATTAAACTAAGATAAAAGAAGCTTAAAAGAGGTAAATATGGAGAAAGGGCAAAGCAAATTATCATATTGGATTGCACGTTTTTTTCTATATATATTATTTAGTATACCTTCAACGGCTATTTCTGCTTTGTTGGTTATAGGATTCAAAAAACAAGGTTTGGCAAATGCTTTGGATAGTATCTTAGTATTTTTTATGTTAGGAGGGCCTGCTTTTGTAATTGGCTCCATTGCCTTAGCAAGCGCTGACATGATGGCATATTATTCTATAAAAATAGATCTTAATACAACTCCTGCTTTTACTCCTTCCCATCGTAAGGTAGGGCAGTATTTAACACTAATTGCCATAATAATCTTTGCATTAATAGGGATGTGGCCAACTATCTAAATGAGGATAATGACATGTTATATTTAATTAAGCGTTGGTGGCTATATATGGGATTTGGTTTAATAGCCAGCAACATTCCATTCTTATTATTTGGCCCATTCTTTGGGGCGGTAGGGATATTTATATCAGCTATTGCGTTGGCGATTGCTGATAAGCTAGCATATTCCTCTACCAATGCTTTACCTGGAGTTGGAGGATGGAGGTATACCTTTACTCGTTATCATATTAGAATGCTGATATTAGTCTATATGCTACTCGTTGCCTTAATTATAAGAGAAATTTAGTTACTCAGTAGCACAGGAGTAGTACTTGTAGTGGTAGTATTGTGTGCCAACTTTTGGTCAACTTCACCAACCCAATCTTTGAAACGTTTTAAAGTATCACCATATAGGGCAGGGTGTTTAGCGAAGCTAATTTTAGATGGATTAACCTGAACACCATTGGCATGAACTTCATAGTGCAAATGTGGGCCACTAGCAAGGCCTGTGGAGCCAACATAGCCAATTATATCTCCCTGGCTGACGCGAGCTCCTTTAATCATGCCTTTACCAAAGCGGTCTAAATGGCCATATAATGTGCCATATTTTTGAGTATGACGCAACTTGATATGCTTGCCATAACCATTCTTGCTGTACTTTACAAACTCCACAATTCCATCTCCTGCTGCAAGTACTGGAGTGCCGCGTGGCGCGCCATAATCTAAGCCTTTATGCATCCGGGAAAAACCCAGAATTGGATGCACACGTTTGCCATAACCTGAAGTTATTTTGGCGCCATTAATCGGAGTCTTAAGAAGTGTTTTGCGTATACTGTTACCTGCCCGGTCAAAGTAATCGGTGATATCTCCATATTTATAGCGGAAGATCTCAAACTTTTTTCCACTCAATGTCAAAGCACCGTACATTAAATTGCCATCACGAATCTTTTTACCATCATCATTGGTATAGTAGTTATAGTATACTGTAAAAGCGTCATTTTCATGAATATCGCGCTGAAAGTCTACATCATAACTAAATTTATTGATAAGCTCTAAGATGATGCTAGGGGAGGCGCCGGCTTTTATAGCATCTCCATATAGGCTTTCTTGGATATGTCCGGCCAAGACTTCCTGATGCTCAGAAATAGGTATAGTGGTAAGTGTAGCTACATATGCGGCTTTATCTTGGTCATAAACTACTTGAATATTTTTTTCATCAGACAATAAATTAAGCTGCTTTACCTTGGAGTAATACTGGCTTGGCTCGTCACTCTTTTCTGCAGTTGCTTCTGTAGTAGGCGCATGGTGGCCATTGCCATCGGGTGCAGGGACGTCGGTGGCATTACGAAAATCGATAACCACTTTTTGACCTACTTGCAGCTGAGAGGCATGATATACTGAGTTAATCGCTGACAAAATTGAATTTGCATCTCCTGAGGCAATTCCTGCATCATTAAGAATCTTATACATGGTATCGCCTGAACGTACAGTAAAGGCGGTTATGCCTTGTGGATCGATAGAAGTGCCAGGACCAGTGATTTCTGTGGATGAGCTAGTTTCAGGAGTAGTGATTACTTCAATTTCACGCTGTAAGTTCCGTGTCGCTACATACATGGAGATGTTAAGATATAGCGATACCAACATTACTGAAGCCAGTAATAGGTGCAGCTTGTCTAATGCAATTGATTTAATTTTGCTTAATGCGATCTTCTTGGGCATAGCTCTCTTTAGTTACACGATTTGTATAAACGCAGCAGTCTAATATAACTAGCGAAGTCCATTATTGTGGTTTTTCATCCACAGTCAAGAATTATTTTGCTCCATGTTGTGGAAAGAGGTGTTAAAATAATACTGCAATTACATTTTTATGCATATTGAATTATAATAAAAAGTGGATTTCGAGGTTATTTTAAAATAGTGAGGTGCGCATATATCTCATAGCTTTATTTATACAATTTCCTGAGTTGACTAAGTGTGAAATCAGCAGTAGTAAAGAGGCTATGGTTTCTATTTACTATCCTAGGAGGTTAATATGTTTGCTGTATCTACTGTTATAAAGCAAAACACTGCTGTTGGAGAAATGGTACGTGTAATTGTTGGGGCAATATTTTTGTTTGCTTGTGCTCAGATGTCTATCCCGCTTGAGCCGGTGCCAATATCATTGCAGACTATGGGTTTGATGATTATAGCTTTGTTATATAATATGCCCACAGGCATCGCTTCCGTGGTTGCCTACCTAACAGCTGGGGCGTTGGGTGCACCTGTATTCACCGGCTATAGCGCAGGGGCGCATGTGTTGGTTGGTACTACAGGTGGCTACTTGGTTGGGTTTGTGGCGTGTGTTTACGTAATGAACAAGCTTAAAGCAGTGCTTAGCCCACAGACTGCAGCTGGTATTTTTCTAAATTGCATTGCTGGTACTGTGGTGGTCTTTATCTTTGGCATATCTTGGCTTTCAGTATATGTTGGGTGGCAGGGCGCTATTACGCATGGTTTATTACCCTTTATTGTACCTGGGTTGCTTAAGGCTATTATCTTGACATTGTTTCTACGTAGCCTGGGTATTGTGCGTGTGAAGTGTAAATAATGCTTAGGTTCCGGCCTCATCATTTCATGTGTACTATGAGCTTTAAAGGCCTGGGCTATTCACCGGAGTTTGTTGAGAATTATTGGCAAGTTGTAGAGCAAGTTCATGCCGACATGGATGCTCCTATTATGGTTACATACACTGATGATAATATATGTTCTAAATGCCCGCATTTACTTAGTAGTGGGCTTTGTGAGTCACAGCATAAAATTGAACAGATAGACCAGCAACATGGTGAGGTATTAGGACTTAAGCAGGGTAAGGTTTTGAGTTGGAATGAGGCATTGATACGAATCAAGCAAAATATGTCACTGGCTAATTTTCATCGGGTTTGTGCCAAATGCCAGTGGAAGTCATTAGGAATATGCGAAGCAGCATTGGTGCAGCTGTTGGATGAGTCTTAATTATTCATAATTTTGATGAGCTTCACTAGTAATGTTAGTTGACTCAATAAGGCTAGCAAGCTATTATAAAGAGGTAGGGTAATTGTGTTTTATCCTGTCTTTTTATAAAATTTTGATTGCTTAGAAGATGTGCTTTTATATATGGCTACACACTAAAATGAACGGCAAGATGTTGGGCAGCGATGAGTTTGGCAACAAATATTATCAAAGCAAGCGCGTCATGCGGCCTTTTGGTCGGCGTAGTCGCTGGGTATGTTATAAAGGTCAAGTGGAGCCTTCCAAAGTGCCTAGTTCATGGTATAATTGGTTGCATCATCAAACCGATGTTATACCACAAGCTAATGAGCCTAAATACAGTTGGGAAAAGACACACACTCCCAATCTTACAGGCACAGTACATGCGTATTATCCTGCGGGGCATCCATTGCGCCCAGGAAAAAGACATAGAGCAACCGGAGATTATCAACGTTGGCGGCCATGAACAAGAATATTATAGAGACAGTAGTAGGTTTTATCGTGTTGGCAGTAGCCGCTATTTTTGTGGTAATTGCTTACCAGAGTGGCACCTTAGAAGCACGAAAGGGGGATAACTATGTTATCTATGCCAAATTCGACCGTGCTGACGGTATTAAGATAGGAAGCGAAGTGCGCTTAAGCGGCGTCTTGGTAGGTAAAGTAAACGAGATGTCTTTAGATCATAAAACCTACCTTGCAGTATTAAAGTTATCTGTAGAAAAAGGATTGCAGCTTCCAAGTGACACGCAAGCAGAAATAACTGGTAACTTTTTTGGTGATAAATATGTAGTACTGGTACCTGGGGCTGCAGAAGATATGATACCTCCTGAAGGTACAATAAACTATACCCAGTCTTCTGTAAGCATTGAAGGGCTACTTGGTAAATTTATGTTTGGCGGGACTAAATGATACCCAGAGTAGGGCATCTTTTTGTATTTCTGATAACAATGTTGGGTGTATGTTGCGCATATGCCGAGGAGCAGGCCTATCATGCTTCTGTATTTGACCGGCTTTTTGGTGGCTTCTTAGATAGAACAGAACCTAATGATATCCGTAGCACCACACGTATTCCTTTTGAATATACTGATCGTCAGAGTATCGTTGGGGGCAACCAATATCTCCAAGCTAATATAGTATTAGTCGATAAACGTACGGGTAAGCGTAGCCCTATAGTTTTGGTACGTAGCAATACCTATGCTTATGACGGTATCTCTTTAAGACTACTGCGTTGTTGGCAAAAGAATGATGTTGGTATTATACCGGATGCACGTGCGCTGGTGGTGTTATCACACGTTAATGTAGCTGCACCAAGCAAAGAACGTGCTTGGTTACTGTCTCAGCATCCTAGCCTTAACACCCTTGACTCCCGATATGAATTTATCTTGCAAGCGTGCTCTAAGATAGACAACGGTGAAGAAGAACTGGTAAGTA
>JANPII010000033.1:0-3353 GCA_031424915.1 Pseudomonadota bacterium | reverse complement strand
GCGTGCCATCAGATATCAAAACTTTTGGAGTTAAGGCTACAGTACTAACCACCACTGATATGAGTGCAGAAGTGGCATATAAAATTACCAAAGCAGTATTTGATAATCTAGATGCTTTTCGCCGCCTCCATCCAGTGCTTTATAACTTAAGCCCAGAAAGCATGTCAAGTGAGGGCATGATTGCGCCCATGCACCCCGGTGCAGAAAAATATTTTAAGGAAGCGGGATACTTGAAGTAGATACCGCGATCAAGCAGCAGGTACGACAAGAAGCACAACGTATTGAACCTGTCACCCCGGGGCTTGGACCACGGGGTCCATATAGGCTATAAATGAGGCTTTGAAGTAGATACCGCGGTCGGAGCCGCGGTACAACATGTAAACCTAATCTGCAACAACGCTGGTCAGGCCACGGGGAGACAGTTGCTATATGTGCTCTTAACACTTAAGCAGCAGGGGCAGTTTTCACCTTCTCCTGAGCTTTTGGTGACAGCATAATATGCAGGTCACGCAGCTGGCGTAGGCTAACGTGGGATGGGGCATTCATCAACAGGTCTTGCGCACTTTGGTTCAATGGAAAAGCTATAACCTCGCGGATGTTTGGTTCTTGCGCAAGTAGCATAACAATTCTATCTATTCCAGGGGCTATTCCACCATGAGGAGGGGCTCCATACTTAAAGGCATTAAGCATGCCACCGAAGCGCTGCTCTACCTCTTCTTGGCTATAGCCTGCAATAGCAAAAGCTTTATACATAATGTCTACGCGGTGGTTACGTACCCCTCCACTGGATAGCTCTATGCCATTACAAACGATATCATATTGGAACGCCTTAATCTCCAGCTGCTTCTTTGCAGTATCTGCTGCTTCTAAAGTAGCTAGGCCGCCTTGTGGCATAGTAAATGGGTTGTGAGTGAAGTCCACCTTCTTTTCCTCTTCATTCCACTCATACATTGGAAAGTCAGTAATCCAGCAGAAGCGGAAAGTATTCTTTTCCAGTAAATCTAACTCTTCTGCCAATTTAATGCGGACGCGACCGGCAACCTTTGCTGCTTCATTGGCATATCCACATGCGAAAAATACCGTATCTCCATCTTGTAGTTGGGCTGTCTGCTTAAGTTGCTGGATTTGCTCAGGGCTTAAAAACTTCGCAACTGGCCCTTTGGCACTCCCATCTGTGGCATAGGTAATATAGCCTAAGCCCTTAGCCTGAAGCTCGTTTTGCGCAAAAGCAACCATCTTGTCAAAAAAGCTACGTGGCTGAGTAAAAGTCTGTGGCGCAGGTATAGCACGCACTACTGCACCTGTTGCAATAGCATTACGGAATATAGTGAACTCTGAGTCAGCAAATACTGAGGTCACATCGCTAATTTCAATCGGGTTACGTAGATCAGGCTTATCAATACCATATTTCAGCATGGCTTCGGCATAGGGTATACGTGGGAACTTAGTATCAGGCACAGTACAACCAGCGCCAAACTCGCCAAAGATGCGATGAAATAAAGGCTCAATGGCACTAAATATGTCTTCCTGAGTCACATAAGACATTTCTATATCTAATTGATAAAACTCACCTGGGGCACGATCTGCTCTAGGGTCTTCATCCCTAAAGCATGGAGCAATTTGAAAATAACGATCAAAGCCAGAAATCATAAGCAGCTGCTTGAATTGCTGCGGGGCTTGAGGCAAGGCGTAAAACTTTCCTGGATGCAAGCGGCTAGGGACTAAAAAGTCACGTGCCCCTTCAGGAGAGCTTGCCGTCAATATCGGTGTTTGAAACTCAGTGAAACCGGCTTCAAGCATATACCTGCGGATCGCGGCAATAACTTGGCTACGCAGGATGATGTTACGTTGCATCTTCTGGCGACGTAGATCTAAAAAGCGGTATTTTAAGCGTACATCTTCTGGGAATATAGTGTCACTATTTACAGTCATTGGTAGAACCTGGGCTTCGGCCTCTACGGTAAATTCTTCCACGATTACTTCTATATCCCCCGTACCAAGCTCAGAGTTTACTGTTTCTATAGAACGTGCTACAACTCTCCCAGTGATAGTGACGACACTTTCGTAGCTTACGGTGGTAAATTTTTGATAGTCCTCAGCGGATAAGTGGGCAATGGCTTTATCTTGATCCGAGCTTACTACTTGCGTAATGCCATAATGGTCACGCAGGTCAATAAAAAATACTCCGCCATGATCGCGTTTACGGTGTACCCAGCCAGAAAGGCGAACGGTTTTACCAACGTCACTTTTAGTTAAAGCGCCACAGGTGTGTGTACGATATTGATGCATGTTATAACCCTCAAAAGTTGGGGCTATTATGTGCAACAATTACAAAAATCGCAAGACAAAAATTGTCACTAGCACCAATTTGCATACTGCTATATTATTACGCCAACTAGAAAAAGGAATATAGTATGATACCAATTAAGCTCACTAATTCATTATCACGTAAAACAGAAGTATTCACCCCCATTGATTCAAACTGCGTCAGGATGTATGCCTGTGGGCCAACGGTGTACGATCGCCCACACGTAGGAAATGTACGTGCTGCGGTAGTATATGACATATTGTTTCGCTTATTACGTACATATTATCCTAATGTAATCTATGCTCGTAACATCACCGATGTTGATGATAAAATAATTATCGCATCTATACAAAATAATGAGCCTATAACTACTCTAACTACTCGCGTTACTGGGTATTATCATGCGGATGTGGCGGCAGTAGGCTGCTTGCCGCCCACTGTTGAACCTCATGCCACCACCCATATAGCTGAAATGATTGAGATGATTCAAACCTTAATAGATAAGGAAAACGCCTATATTGTAGAAGGGCATGTGTTGTTTGCAGTTAGCAGTTACGCGGAATATGGGAAGTTGGCGCGACGCAGCCGCAAAGAAATGATTGCAGGAGCAAGGGTGGAAGTGGCTCCGTATAAGCGTGATCCTGGAGATTTTGTACTCTGGAAGCCTGCTAAAGCTGGTGAAGAGGGTGCAAGCTTTGCCAGCCCATGGGGGCAGGGCCGCCCTGGCTGGCATATCGAGTGCTCGGCGATGAGCAAGAAACATCTTGGTCAAGAGTTTGATATACATGGCGGAGGTGCAGATCTGATGTTTCCTCATCATGAAAATGAGCTAGCTCAAAGCGTATGCGCTAATGAACACTCAGGCTTTGCCCGTTATTGGGTACATAATGGCTTCCTCACTGTGGAGGGTGAAAAGATGAGTAAAAGCCTAGGAAATTTTTATACTGCACGTGAGCTATTAGATAGTGGCATAGAGGGGGTAGCACTGCGCTATTTTTATCTTACTACACACTATCGCAAGCCTTTAGATTATAGCACCAAAGCT
>JANPII010000032.1:0-4925 GCA_031424915.1 Pseudomonadota bacterium | reverse complement strand
GCTCAAGGTCAGCTTGGAGTAGGTAATATACAAACATCGGAGGTTATGGAACTATTTCGCTCAGCAATGAACAGATATTTCGAACAGGTGGGTTACCCTGCTTCCCTCAACTTTGATCAGTCTGGTAATCTTCAGCTGTCGTATAAAGATGAACAAGGACATCTTCCACCTCCTTATCAGGTGACACAACTACTTAGCGGAATTCATACTTCTGTTGATTTCTATGTGCAAGCATGCAACCGAGGTACCGATCTACGTTGGTTTGAATGGAACATAACACAGGCAATGCAAACGTATCTTGAATGCATAATTGGTATGCCAATGGCCCCTCAGTTGCCAAGTGCTCCGCCGCTAGAAGAAGTGGAGGCAGCTGTATTACCCAGTGCTCCGCCACTAGAGAAAGTGGAGGTAGGTACATTACCCAGCCCACCGCTACTAGAAGAGGCAGAAGTTAAAGCCACTATCAATGCTAATATGCTTATGGCTCAGGTTGATAATGCTTTGCTGGATACTACACAAAAAGTAGCTTCTTCTCTACGGGGAGCATCCTTCATAGAAAATAATGTAACGAGGGAAGCAAAAGAAAAGATTCAACAAGACCTCAATAAAAAGCTCGCTGAGATTATAAATACTCATCTAAAAGAAATGAAAATTGATTATATTGAAGCAAAGATTGATGATAAAAGCCAGTTAACTCTAAGCGGACGAGAGCTGGAGGGAGCTGGGCAGGTTGGAAATATCGATAGCGCCCAATATGCCGCTATTGCACAAGATTTGAGAGATGGGGCACAGAAAATAAGGGAGGAGCATCCTATTGGGGATTGGCAAAAAGTTATAGAGCAGTTAAATCAAGACAGCAAGGAATATATAGATGGGCTTTATAGCTTTACTCCAGACAAAGATTCTGCTTATAAACTTAAGGAGCGACGCATTAATATATTAAATAAAACTGGCAAAGCTATTGTAGTAGCAGCCAGCGTCGGTGCATTGGCTACGGGCATAGCGTTGACCATAGTGGAAAATAATTTCTTCATATCACTTGCTCCCGTAGCCGCCCTTGGGATTATATTAATTCCTGTTGCTGCTTTAATATTGTCATATAATTTTCCTAGTCTGGAAGAGACAATCAGCATGATGAATCGCTATCAGCTAGCTCCAGTAAGTAAGGAAGAAATAATACCTCAGGCCCAGGATATGCCAGCTCAGGATAAGTCTGGGCATATGGAAGTGTCAGAGGTGATGGAAAACGTTAGCCAACACTTAAATAGTAAAACCCCATCCAAGTGGACAGAGAAGATAAATGCGAAGCCTACAGATGAGCAGAAAGACTTAGGACTATAGGTAATTGTGAACTGCACCGATTATGCATTAGAGAATGCTATTGATCAGTTACTTTATATTTTTACCGTCAAAGTTGAAAGCTCTGCCTGAGGAAGTTCGTAGGGTAATTGAAGATACTAAAGTACATCAAGCTGGTAGCAGGGTATGCACAAGAATACGCTCAACAGCAGGATATAGGTGTAGTAAGGAGCTAGTCCCGTATAACACTGACTCGTTCGCGGATGGCATATTCTTCATAGGCCAGTTCAAGCAATCTGGTAATTAGGTCGGTATATGCCATGCCGGAATATTGCCACAGGCGTGGATACATGCTAATTGAAGTAAAGCCTGGAATGGTATTCACCTCATTTACTATTAGCTCCATGCTGGGGGTTAAAAAGAGGTCTACGCGTGCCATACCACAACATCCCAACACGCGGAATGTGTCTATTGCTAGTTTTTGCCCTTGTTCAGTTAATGCCAATGGCATTTCTGCAGGTACTATTAGGGCGGCTCCTTCAGGGTCAAGATATTTAGCCTCGTAGGAATAAAACTCATGGGAGGGGCGAATTTCTCCTAAGGCTGATGCTTCTGGCTGGTCATTACCTAAGACTGCACATTCGATTTCACGCCCCTCAATATGAGGCTCAACAATTATTTTACGTCCATAGGTAAAAGCCCTTACCGCTGCTGTCTTCCATTCTGTGGTGTTGCGCACTTTGCTTATACCCACTGAAGAGCCCATCACTGCAGGCTTGACAAACAATGTGTCTGAAGCAAGCTTAGTGCATAGCTCTTCATAGCTTGGCAATATCTCACTTTCATACAGCACAACATAAGGAGCTATAGGAAGACCTGCGCTTTCTAGTAATTTTTTAGTAAAGGCTTTGTCCATGCATACAGCAGAAGTTAACACGCCACATCCTACATATGGTAGACCTAGCACTTCGCACATTCCCTGTATGGTACCATCTTCTCCCATAGGCCCATGCAATAAAGGAAATACAACATCGATCTGCTGTTTTATCCTAGATTCATTGATGAGATAGATATGATTTTGACGACGTATTAACGTTACTATTTCACTACCAGGCAATACATCATCACATGCTGTAAGCTTAGACAATTCGGCATTATCCTCTAGATAGCACCAATTTCCAGTGCGGCTGACTACTATAACACATGCATGAAATTGCGTTTTGTCTAATGCTGCTAGCACATTGCGTGCTGAGATAATTGAGACTTCATGCTCAGCGGAACGACCCCCACATAACATCAGTACAGTACGCATATAGCTTTTCCTCTCTAACTACTAAATTTTACTATAGGGGGTATAGCATATCAAAGAAGTTATATCCATATGAATTTTTGAGTGTGTGAGCGAAGCTGCATAACATTATATGGAAATATTAAAATGGCAGAGCTGTAGGCACAGATCATTCACAATATCAGTTGTTCTTAGAAAGAATAGATAGAATTTTTGAATCTTTTTCAACTGGCTATAAGCAATTTTTAAGAATAAACATATTAGGTATGCGCTAGAAGTGTTATCTAATTACTTAAAGAAAAGACCAAATTAGTAGTTAGGTATAGCTGAAAGTTTGCTTATCATAATATAAATAGGAGAAATACTATGAGAAATATATTAGTAATTAGTGGAAGCCTTTTACTTTCTGGCCTTTTAATTTGTTCATCTGCAAATGCAGCAGTATTGCAAATAAAAAATGAAAACAAAAAAGACCTAGAAATTGTAATAGAGCCAGGTGAGGGCACAGTACTTCCAAATAAGGAAGCAACAAAGCGCGTCTTAAAAGCTGGTGAAGACAGAAAAATTGAAGTAAGTGAGAAAGATTTTCCAGACAGCTCTACATTCGTTGTAATTGGGAAAGTAAATATACCTTCTCTGCATAACCAGTGTGGACCATTGTTTATAGATAAAGACTATAGACTTTCCTTTACTCAAACTAGTACAGGTGCAACCGCTTGTCATTATGAAACACTACATAAGAAATAGGACGGTTTCATAAGAAACTATGGCAATAGCCATAGTGCAAAGAAGTAATGATCCGGGTGGTAGGTGCAAATGTCACCCGGACATTATACCTACGGTTTTAAAGTAAATTATTCGGATATAAGTTTTCCTTTAATTTTCTTTAAGGTCACTACGCTATATAAACAACAAATAAAGGAGAATTAGTAATGCAAAATTCTACAGATAAACAACAAAATCAGGGTCAAAATCCCAAAGATCCTAATCAAAGGGAGAATAATCCCAACCAAAATCCTAAAGATCCTGATCAAAGCCCAGAGAATCCTGGACAATATCCACATGACCCAAGGCCGGGAGAGCAAGACCCACAACAAAAGCCCGGGCAATATCAAGCTAACCGAGACCAGAATAAACAAGGTTCCGGACAAAACCACCAAGGACATGGACAGAGTCAGCAGGATCAAGATGCCTCGAATATGGATGGTGATGATGATTAATGCGCACCACCCATAAGAATGCCCAACAAAGCTAATGTTGGTCATTTTACTACTAAACAAGTACATATAACAAACTAAAATAGGAGGAAAAAATGTCAAATACATCAGAAAACAATCAACAAGATAAAAATAAAAATGAGCAAAGCAAGCAGGGATCTAGCCAAGGTAGTTCTAGTTCGGGGGGCTCTTCAGGCTCTAGTTCTAGCGGTTCTTCAAGATCTAAATCTGGCTCTAATTCTACCCAAGGTAGTTCTGGATCTAAATCTGGTTCTAGCCAAGGTAGTTCTAGTTCTGGTGGATCTTCTGGTTCTGGATCTAAATCTGGTTCTAGCCAAGGTAGTTCTAGTTCCGGAGGCTCTTCTGGTTCTGGATCTAAATCTGGCTCTGGCCAAGGCAGTTCTGGTTCTGGAGGCTCTTCTGGTTCTAAGTCCGGTTCTAGATAACTAAACTGCTAATTATCTAGAATTGCCATGCTCCTTAAATCTTATGGATTCAAGGGGCATGGTGCTCGTTTTCACTATCACCAGGTAATAAACTATATAGGAGAAAAAAAATGACAACTTTTGTAGGAACTCAAGCGCATTTTATTGATGCTGTTAACAACCTTATAGAGCTAGATTATGATGCTATAGAAGCCTATGAGGCAGCAATGAATAGGATAGATGACGCTAATTATAAGCTTAAGCTAGGCGAGTTTATGGCTGACCACCAAAGACATATAAATGAGCTAAGTGCCCTTGTAAGAAAGCATGGAGCTACTCCCCCAACTGGTCCTAGCATGGGTAAGCAATGGCTCGCTAAAGGTAAAGTAGTATTAGCCAACCTTATGGGAGATAACGCAATTATTAAAGCTATGATCAGTAATGAAGAAGATACTAATCAAGCCTATGAACGTATGAGAGAGCGTGCTGACCAATGGGAAGATGCTAAGGATATTATTAAGCGTGGCTTAGAGGATGAAAAAAGGCACAAAGCGTGGCTTGAAAGCGTCGTTAGATAGAGTATACAGCTCGTAACAGGGCTTATACCAACTCTTAGAAAGTGGTAAGCGTTTAGTGGAGCGGATACGCTGAGGAACACTAGTGTCCGCTCATGTTACTGGCTGGCCCGCAAAAGTA
>JANPII010000031.1:0-5132 GCA_031424915.1 Pseudomonadota bacterium | reverse complement strand
ACACTTGAAAATTTTTGTGGAATTTTGGCATATCTTTGAGACGCCTGTATTCAAATACTTGCGCGAAAATGGTATGTTAAAATTACCAAATAGGCGCCGCTTCAAGTGTATAGTTATTTCCTAAATTTGGTATTAGCTGCTCAATTTCTTTTCTTCAAACATTACGTGCTTGCGTACTACAGGGTCATATTTGCGGAAGTTCAATTTCTTGCTACCCATGCTTTTTGGGTTTTTTGAACACACATAAAAATATCCAGTACCAGCAGTGCTAACTAACTTTACAAGAACCACATTTTTCTTTGCCATTATTAATTCTCCATAAATAAAGCCTAATTGCTACCAACTTCCATTGGCAAGCAATCGATATTCATTCTCTCCAATAGGTCCTGAATATATATTCTAACAAACTAGTGGCGATAATAGTGCTAACTAAGTGTAATGTCAACTATAGGTTGGGGGTTAAACAGAGCAAAAACATGACTTTTATAATCTTGAAAAAATGGAAACTCTAATATGATGTTGCTGCTTAATCAATAAAAAGTCATGTCTTTGGTTTTAAGTTTAATCTGCTGCGCGCGAAGTAAATTCGACGCTTGCAGATCTGTTCTTAATTTTTATTCACCATTTTAATCCTCAAATTAATAGCAAAAATATTCCTTTCCTATATCTCATGTTTTGGCCCTGGGGGGTTATGAACTATGACCTTAATTGGCGCATTGCCTCTAAGGCGCGCTTACGTGCGGCATCGTGGTCTACTATAGGGTAGGGATATGATGAACCAAGTGTTATTCCTGCTCCAAGTAGTTCTATTGATGAAGCCGTCCAAGGAGCATGTATATAGTTAGCAGAGAGATCACGTAATTCTGGTACCCATCTTTTGACATATATCCCTTCAGGGTCAAATTTTAAGCCCTGCAGCATGGGGCTAAAAATTCTAAAATAAGGCATAGCATCAGTGCCGCAACCTGCCACCCATTGCCAGTTCATTGCATTGCTGGCTAGATCTGCATCTACCAGTGTATCCCAAAACCATCTTTCCCCTAATCGCCAATCTAATAACAGGTGTTTTACCAAAAATGAGGCGGCTACCATACGTATTCTGTTGTGCATCCAACCCGTATGCCATAATTGACGCATGCCTGCATCGACTATGGGGTAGCCGGTACGACCTTCATACCATGCTTGTATAGTACTAGGCTCTTCCCAAGGCATCGAAATAAAATTAGAGCGTAAAGGTCGGGTAGGCATATCAGGAAAATGATATAAAAGATAACGAGCAAATTCTCTCCAGCCCAGTTCTATTAAAAAGGTTTGGCGGCCAATGCTATAGCGTTGAGTATGTATTTTATTCCATACCTGGCGGCTACTGAGCTCACCAAAGCATAAATGTGGAGAAAGAAAGGATGTCATAGAAACAGAAGGAATGTTCCTTTGCTCCTGGTAGGAAGGGAGGTTGTCTTGGCAAAACTCATTAAGCTTGTTTATCGCTGATTTACTACCCGGTTGCCAAGCTTGCCGCAATCCTTCTGCCCAATCTGGAGTGGTGGGCAACAACTGCCATGATGCTAGAGTTTGACCTACGTGCTGATTATAGGGCCTTACTACTTGTGGGGCAGATATTATAGATAAGTCATAACCATTCAACAGCTGTGTGTTACAATTGTGCCAGTATGGTGTAAAAACTCTAAACACTCCTCCAGTTTGAGTTTTTATTGTATCAGGAGGTATTAAGGCATCCCCACGATATTGATGACAGGTGGCTCCCTTTTGAGCCAGCAAAGTTATAATATCACTATCAATTTCCATACCAACAGGATCATATCGCCTATTCCAATGCACTGCTTGTATTGGTACTTGTTGCAACAATTGCTGAAAAATTTGTATCACATCCCCTTGATATAGGGCCAGAGTTATTTGATACTTGTCATGCAATTCTTCTGTCAATGCTAAGATAGAATGATGTAACCACCATCGTGATGCGCCACCAAGGAGACGGAGTCTGGAGGTGTCATTTATATAAAGTGGCAAAACTGGTAAATCACTAGCAGCTGCAGCAACTAGCGCGGGGTTATCTTCAATACGTAAGTCATAGCGAAACCATACTATTGCCACCATAAATCATTCTATTTATCTATAATACTCTTCTTGCTTTAGCATAATAAGATACTTAACACAAGCTGTACTTTAGTTCACATGTGTGTATACTTTTATGCAAGAATGAAGAGGTAGCCTTAGATAACGCAAAACATAGTATGAGAATGAAAAATGCAATGGCAATATAGGACAGTAATATCAGCTATTATAGGTATTATGGTGCTGAAAAGTAGTATAGTATATGCAACCGATGATGTGTGCTATACTCCACAAGGTATCTCACATGAGATATTAGACGAACTAAAGTATGATAAGAATGTGAAGTTGCGGGCTTATGCTGCTGGCAGTGAAATGCTGCAGATAAAGAAAGCATTGAAAGATGCGCTAATTATAAGGAATAAGTTATTAGATCACGGTGTGGATCTAGCACATATTACCATTGAGGTGCATGTAGCAGGCAAAGGGCATAATCAAGAAACATTAATGTGCTTACAAATGGAATAAATAATGAAGCCAAGTACTGTAAAAGCTTTAACTCAGAATACCGTGTTATGGGGCAGTTTAGCTGCTGCAATATTTCTAATGTTTATTGCGACATATAATGTTTTTGTCTATATCCCTGACGACTATCTGCAAGGCGTATATTTCAAGATTTTATATATTCATGTGCCAGCCGCTTGGTTAAGTTTAGGCTTATATGTAGCAGTAGCAGGGTTTGCGGGGTTATATTTGGTGATGTCTAATCCTATATACGATATTGTCGCCCGAGCCATTGCTGAAATTGGAATAATGTATACTTTTCTAACTTTACTGAGTGGCGCAATTTGGGGTAAGCCCACCTGGGGTACCTGGTGGGTTTGGGATGCTAGGCTAACTTCAATGCTGCTGTTATTCTTTATCTATGCGGCATACTTAGCTCTTCGGGCTAATTTCACTAACCAGGTGCGTGCTGCTAAAGTGGCATCAATTTTTGCACTAATAGGGTTAGTCAATATTCCTATTATAAAATTCTCGGTATACCTGTGGAGTACCTTACATCAAAAATCTACTTTTTTTAAGCTCGCTCCTAGCATGCATAGTAGTATGCTACCTCCATTATTGCTGATGGCTAGCGGCTTGTTGCTATGGACCGTATATTTGGTGGGCTTGCGTATTAGGATAGCAATGTTGCGTTGTCAGGCAGCAAATAGTAGAAGACGAGCCCGAATTTCTCCTCAACCTACGGTAATAATATAATGCAGATATCCATCCAGAAGCCCCATTTGTAGCCTATATAGACCCCATGTCCAAGCTATGGTCTAATAGATTAAGTTAACATGTCATCCTGTAAGCCTCGAGTGCCCCATAAGCGGCCACTTACGAGAGGCTATCCAGGATCCAGTGATATTCTCCTGTGTGTCGCAGCCATACTAAGACTCTTCTTCAACTCCGCTTCAATCTTGAGCTTTACGGCTTTTATAGTCAAATTACAGTCATCCAAAATCCATTCTTGTATTATCGCTTTCTCGGCTTTGCTAATTAAAGCTTGACGACCTCGACCGGACTGTAGTTTTAACCCCTCTACACCGTTGCTTTCAAATACCTTAATCCAGGACATAAGCGCTACCCTGCTAATACCCAATACTTGCGCTACCTTTTGAATGCCATGCTCTTTAGCAGATTTTATCGCTGGTGGAGGCTGAGCGCTTACCACAGATACTTTTAATCTAATCTAAAACTGGCATTGCCCCTTCTATTAACTCTCCTTCCTCAATCGGTGTGCTGTCTTCTGCGGGTACTAAGGTAACAGATATTACATTTTCCGCCTTCTTTAGGTCCATAATCTTAACGCCCCGTGCGCCACGCCCAGTTATCCGGATGTCGTCTACAACAGTACGTATAAGGGTACCGAAGTCTGTCATGACTATGATTTCATCGCCATTGGACACCGGTAAGCTAGTGACCACTTCCCCATTGCGTTCTCCAGTATCGATATTGACTACACCCTGTCCACCACGCCCTGTAACTCTGTATTCATACGCCGAAGTACGTTTACCAAAGCCACGTGTGGTAATTGTCAGTATAAAGTCCTCTCCTTCTGTCAAGGATACGATTTCTTCTGCTGATAATAACTCCGAGGTAAGGCTACTTGCCATTACCAGGCGCTGCTCTTTATCTTCTGCTGCTGCAATTGTCATCCTTGTGTCTTCTGGTATACGCAAGTAGGCAGTACGTTTTTCCATCTCAATTTCACTCTCACGTAAAATGGTCATGGACACTACTCTATCACCTTTTGCTAATCTGATGCCACGTATACCATCTGAAGTTCTGCTAGCAAATACTCGTACTTTATTTACAGGGAAACGGATTGCTTTGCCAAAGTGAGTGGCAAGTAACATATGCTCATTCGCCAAACATGTACAAACTGATACCAGACGGTCGCCCTCTGCCAGACGCATAGCAATTTTGCCGCTTACATTAATATTAGTAAAGGCAGTAAGCGCATTTCTACGCACATTACCCGCAGAAGTAACAAACATAATACCCAACTGCTCCCATAAAACTTTATCTTCTGGCAAGGGCATAATTGTTGTTACTCGTTCATTCTGCTCTAAAGCTAGCAGGTTAATAAGCGCTCTACCCTTGGTGTTAGGCCCTCCAACTGGCAATTTATATACCTTTGTTAGATATACCTTACCTACATCAGTAAAGAAAAGCAAAGAAGCATGAGTGTTGGTCACAATCACATCACGAATTACATCATCGGAATGCATAGAAGCACCCATTCGGCCTTTGCCACCTCGGCGTTGGGCACGATAAGTAGATAGCGGTACACGCTTAATATAGCCTTCGACTGTAGTAGTCACTACCATATCTTCTTTCTGAATTAAATCTTCAATATTAACTTCATGATCTAAGTCTTGGATCTCAGTAAGGCGTGCGCTGGCATGCTTCACTTTTACTTCTTGTAATTCCAGCAGTATTACATCCATTAACTGCTGGCGTGAGCCAAGCAGGTTTAGGTATTGGTTAATATTTTCAGCCAGCCCTTGAAGTTC
>JANPII010000030.1:0-5598 GCA_031424915.1 Pseudomonadota bacterium | reverse complement strand
GCTTGCTAAAAAGGTTTATATCATTCTCATGTAATGCCCATAATAGCGGTGCTGTATTGTAATGAGATATTGCCGCCTTATTCCACTGCTTACCCTTGGCAGTGTAATAGACTGTGGGATCTGCGCCTTTTTCAAGCATTTTATCTATGAGCGCTATTTTTACCTCAGAGGAGAGCAGTTTATTCTGTAACAAATGGTAAAGCGCAGTGCCGGATATGTCCTTATTATCTTGAGTGGAAACTGTGGTCATGCAGTTAAGACCCTCTGTAGTGCTTTTTTCAAGTAGCAATGTGATTAATTCCTCAGAGCCTTTTATGCAGGCCAGAGCTAGCGGAGTGCAATTTTGAATATTAAGGTCAGGAGAAGCGTCATTCTCCATCATTAGTTTCACGAGCTTTAATTGATTCTCAGTAGGCTGCTGATTTATGTTTCTCAGTATTTCAAAAAGGGGAATAGAGGCGCCATTATATGATGGTTGCATAAGCTTTTTAAGCCCCGCTTTATCAGCATGTTGCAGTAATATGAGTTGAACTTCTGCATCTGTATTAGTAGGCCAGCTCTGTGGTAGAGGAGCCTCTTTGTCCACCAGCTGCTTTATTATACTTAAGATAAATTGGTGATTTTCTTCTGTGGTCTTGATTTTGCATAATACTGTGAAGATGTTAGTGGAGTAATAGGCATAAAGCTTCGGTTCTGTAGAATTTGCTAGCATGGCTTCCGCAATCTTTACTGCGTGTTCATCCCATGGGAACTTACCTTGGGTATAGCCTTCTAAGGCGATCATTAAATTAAATGACGCGTTACTACCTAATGCATCCAAGATACCCTTATCCATATTGCGTATAGCATCAGCCATATAAGGTTTTAGAGCCTGATGTTGGTTGAGAAGTACAATGGGATGGGGCTTATGGTCATAATGGAGTTGCTTTGCTGGATAAGTAATGACGGCGCCATTTTGCAAGGCCCATATTATAAATGGTTCATAAAATGCCACTAACTTCTTATCTATTTCTTTATTTGATTGTGGAATGATTTTTTCTAACGCTATGTGTAGGGCTGTTTTCTCTTCTGAGTCTTGGATATTAATACACTCTTTAGTCAATGCTCCATATTCCACACTCATAAAGAGATTTAACGCAGTTTTATCTTGTTTCTCTAGGACATGATGGAGCGCGTCATACCACTTTCCATTAATTGGCATAGCGCCTAACTTCAGCAACCTTTCAAGATGCCGCTTATAGTCTTTATGCTTAGAGTGCAATACAACCAGTTCATACAAGGAGGCATCTCGATTGATAGCCTTCTTCACATCTGCAGGGCGAGTTTTATTTTGTTCTTCAAGATGAAGATATATAATCTCTAAGAGTGGATTGCTAAGGTCAGCTTGACACTTTATTATTGTTGTTAATAATTTGGTGTTGTGGAATAGATAGTCGGGATCCTGCTTAAGTACAGCCTTCAAAAGCGCCATAGCTTCCTCAAGGTTCCATTGCAAGGGTTGCCTTGTAATATACAGATTATCTTCTATAGCTCGTATCTCTTCGGGGCTGCATCCTTTTAATATGCTGAGTTTAAACTCAAAGCTACAACCCTTATTGCGGCACAAGGTATTAAACCAACCTTTAGGCATAGTAGCACCGCTTTGTTGCAGCCTTAAAATTACATCTTTGGTTTTTCCGTCAAATAGCTTTTTGTCATTACAGTTAAAAATTATCACTTCAAGAGGCGAGAACTCACGTTTTATCGATCTGCAACTATCTATAATCACCAGTTGATATTGAGTGTTCAACGCTTCTTTACCACCTTCTGAAGCATCTAGCTTGTCGCATACTGCATTCACTATGGATAAAGCTTCGTCGTTTAAATCCTTAATAACTTCTGTGTTGTTGTAGGAGTGTAAGTACTTACCAAGGCCTCTCCACATGATATCCATTACTGCGTTAGATGTAGGATTTGCAGGCAAAGCCCGCAGGGCCTCTTGCACTGCTGCTAATGATGATAACTGATTTCCCTTTTCAAACATATTTAACTTCGATTGAATTCCGATAAGGCTTAACTTCTCTATTATATTGCATAAAGTGCCGCCAGGCAAGAAATTCTTGGCAAGAAGATCCAATATAAATTGAGTTTGAGTATAAAGCGAAGAAGGTGAGAGCATAACTTCTAACGCCAATTGACTTCCTTGATGGTATTACAGATTTACACTAGCTATAGGGTATGTTAGCATATATAATGTGTTCTTGTAATAACATTAAACAAGCAAAATATGCAAAAGGTTATGGTACAGCTAAAATTCTACTTTCGCACGTTCTTTTTAACAGAGCTAGCGCGTGGAATGTATGTGACTTTGCTTTACATGTTCAAGCCAAAAGTAACTCTGAATTACCCTTATGAGAAGGGTCCACTCAGCCCTCGTTTCCGTGGAGAACATGCGCTAAGGCGCTATCCTAATGGGGAGGAGCGCTGCATTGCTTGCAAGCTGTGTGAAGTTATCTGCCCTGCGCAGGCTATTACAATTGAAGCGCGTGAGCGAGCAGATGGTAGCAGGCGCACTACGCGTTACGATATTGACATGACTAAATGTATATACTGCGGCCTATGCCAAGAAGCATGCCCAGTTGATGCTATTGTTGAGGGGCCAAATTTTGAATTTTCTACCGAGACTCATGAAGAATTGCTCTATGATAAGCAGAGGTTGATGAGTAATGGAGAGCAGTGGGAGAAAACAATTGCTCGCAACTTGAAAGCAGATTCCCTAAACCAAAATCAGGCTAGCACTAAGTCTCAAAAAAGAGTGGATTGATGGTTAGACAAAATTCAGCAAACACCTCCTTCAGATACGCCTGGTTCTGGCTTGCAGTCACAGCTTTATTGCTAGGACTATGCTATACGATACATGGTATTTTAGCGCCATTTATAATAGCGCTAGTCCTATCTTATTTTCTCAACCCATTAGTTATAAGGCTTGTGCATAATAAAGCGTTGCCTATGCCACGTAGTCTGGCGACTCTGCTTGCTATTATTAGCCTTATAATGTTGCTAGCTGCCTTTGTCTTAATGATTGTGCCGGTGTTTTACACTCAAATTTCTTTAATTGTGCACATAATAACCGAGAAGGGGACAAACCTACAACCTTGGCCGAAAGTTAATGCTATGATAGAAGCGATAGATCCAGAAATGGCAAAGCAAATTGAAGGAGCAGCAGCGGGTCTCGCTCGCCATGTTCTTAGTTTTATTGGCAATGTGCTTCACAGTGCCTTACAATCTAGCTTCGCGGTAGTAAGCCTGCTGGCATTAATCTTTATTACTCCTATTCTTACTTTTTATATACTGCGTGATTGGCCAAAACTGCTAGCCTCACTAAACAACCTTTTGCCCCCCCGTTACGCCTCTGAAGTGCATCAGCTAGCGCGCGACTTAGATTCAGTGCTGACAGGCTACTTGCATGGGCAGACGGCGGTATGCATAGTACTTAGTATATTCTATGTAATTAGCTTGGGTCTTATTGGCCTGGACTCTAGCTTCACTCTTGGGGTAATAACTGGTACTCTGACCTTTATTCCGTACGTAGGAGTACTATTTGGTGGAGCACTTGCGGTAATAGTAGCAGCAGTGCAGTTTGCTTCGATTAAATATATTTTAGTGGTGCTAGGCGTGTTTGCTATAGGGAATGCTTTAGAGGGTAATTTCATTACTCCTAAATTGATTGGTGATCGTGTGGGGCTGCATCCAGCTTGGATTATTTTTGGCTTGTTTGCCGGTGGCTACCTTGGGGGCTTGCTAGGGATGTTTGTTTCATTCCCCTTGACTGCAGTCGTTGGAGTGTTTATAAGATTTGCTCTGACTAAGTATCAGCAAAGTACATTTTATATACATTAGGAGAAATTATGTCGAAGATTGGTGGAGTCTCCGGGGATATCCTACGGCAGCATATTGAGCGCATTGAACGTCTAGAACAGGAAAAAATGAATATTGCTTCAGATATTCGTGATCTGTACGCGAGTGCTAAGATTGATGGTTTTGAGCCAAAGATAATCCGGCAAATTGTCAAAGAGCGCAAAATGAAAGATCAGGAGCGTGACGAGCAAGAAATTCTTCTGGAAACTTATAAACGTGCTCTTGGTATGTTGCCAGATTTTGAGGAAGCAGCATAGATGTCATTATCTGAAAAGCTACCAAAAATCGTTGAGCGCTATCATGAACTTGGCCATAGGCTTCTAGGTGAAGGCTTAAGTAGTCAAGACTATGCTAAGCTTGCAAAAGAGCGCTCTGATTTAGAAGAAGTGGCCCACTGTTCAGAGCTATACTTACGTATGGAAAAAGAGCAAGCTGATTTGGCTGCAATATTAAAAGATAGTGCTGAAGATCCAGAGCTTAGAGGCATGGCAGAGCAAGATTTGCAGAACAATAAAGCTAAGCTAGAAGAATTGGAACAACAGTTAAAGATAGCTCTAATACCTAAGGATGCTGATGACGAGAAGAACGCTATTATCGAAGTTCGTGCAGGCACAGGCGGGGAGGAGGCTGCATTGTTTGCAGCAGTACTGTTTCGTATGTATAACCGCTATGCGGAACGCCAAGGATGGCGTTTCGAAATATTGGCATTATCAGAGACTGGCCTTGATGGATATAAAGAAGCAACTGCTATAATCTCTGGACGAGGGGTTTTTGCCCGTCTAAAATTTGAATCGGGAGTGCATAGAGTACAGAGGGTACCAGAAACCGAATCTAGTGGTCGTATTCATACCTCAGCTGCAACAGTAGCAGTTCTGCCGGAAGCAGAAGATGTAGATATACAGATAGACGAAAGGGAGCTACGTATTGACGTATTTCGTGCTCAAGGGGCCGGTGGCCAGCACGTGAACACAACAGAAAGTGCTGTCCGTATTACACACTTACCTACTGGCCTTATTGTAGTACAGCAGGACGAGCGCTCACAGCATAAAAATTTAGCAAGGGCAATGAAAGTCCTGCGTTCTCGCCTGTACGATATGGAGCGTGCTAAGAAACAAGCCGAGCGAGCAGCACTACGTAAAGGGCAAATTGGTAGTGGTGATCGATCTGAGCGTATCCGTACCTATAATTTCCCCCAAAGTCGTGTCACCGATCATCGCATTAATCTGACAGTATATAACTTACAAGAGTTGATAAATGAAGGCGCGCTCGATAATATTATTGATGCTTTGGCTTCTGAAGATCAAGCAGAGCAGCTAGCTAATGTAGAGTTATAACCTCAGTACGAATTTTGGATTGGATAAGGTGTGCGATGGCTTGAAAGTGCCTATTACAGGGTCATTGCGAACCATCGTAGGTGGTGCGGCAATCCAAAGAAAGGGCCTTAGTAGCTCTTACTGGATCACCACGCGCCTTAGGCGCTCGTGAAGACGACTTTATGCGCTAGTCTAATCCAAATCGGCGTTTATAATCATTTATTTTCCAAGCATTGTAGGCCTGCGTACTATCAATGGCGTCAACTTAAGGGGTACTACTTTGTTTAGTTTCGCTGCAAAGTGTTTATGCTACACACATGCCGCGTGTCATAAACACTTTGCAGACCCTTACACCACTAGCGTGAACGCTTACGATAAATTTATACCG
>JANPII010000029.1:0-4428 GCA_031424915.1 Pseudomonadota bacterium | reverse complement strand
CGTCGGCGCAGGTATCGTAACAGAAATAGTGGAGTAAAGAACAAGGGCGTAAGTTGGCATGGTAAATGCCACAACTCTTGAAATTTTTGTAGGAGTGTAGCTCAATTGGTAGAGCACCGGTCTCCAAAACCGGGGGTTGGGGGTTCAAGTCCTCTCGCTCCTGCCACTTTTACCCAATATAGTTTTAGGTGTACCTAAAACTAATAGACCAGTTTAATGTTGGTCAATAAAGCAGTGAGGCGTAAATGGCATGCCTCATAGCTTTTATTATTAACCTTTCTTATTTTAGGAGAGCGAAAATGCCAAAAATGAAGACTAAAAGTAGTGCTAAGAAGCGCTTTAAATTTACCGCCTCAGGTCTTGTTAAATCGGGACAGGCTAATAAACGTCACAACATGCGTAAGCGTAGCAAGCGCCAAATCCGTAATCAGAGGGGCACCACAGTATTGCCACCAATGGAATGCAAAAGAGTGGCAAATTTCTACATGCCTTACGGCGGCTAAGACTAGTTTGTGAATCAATTAACCTAATGAGGTAAAAAAATGGCAAGAGTAAAAGGGGGCGTTACAGCAAAAGCCCGACATAAGAAAATTATCAAGATGGCTAAAGGCTATCGTGGCCGCGCCAACAGCTGCTTCCGCGTTGCAGTAGAAAAAGTCGAGAAAGGATTACAGTATGCATATCGCGACCGCCGTAATAAAAAACGTGATTTCCGCGGCCTGTGGATCCAAAGGATCAATGCCGCAGTACGTGAACATGGTCTAGTATACTCCCAATTCATTAACGGCCTAAAAACCGGTGGCGTAGAACTGAATCGTAAGATGCTATCTGAAATTGCGATCCATAAACCAGACTATTTTAAACAACTGGTTGAACACGCAAAACAAGCTTTGACTAGTAAAGCAGCTTAAATATTGGCTCTCTTAGGAGAGCCATACCCAGCAAGGATAGTATGTCAGACTCGAGCATAACAGCGGTACTAAAAGCCTTCAGTGAACAATTACCTGAAGCTACCATCAAGGCAGCAACACTTGAGGCTCTACGCGTTGAGTTTCTGGGCAAAAATGGGCATATATCAATGTTGATGCGGCAATTGCCCACACTGCCCGAGGAAACCCGAAAGGATTTTGGTGCTCAGGTAAACGCAGCGCGTGCTCAAATAGAGCAGCTGCTGCAATCCGCACGCCACAAGTTAGAAACTCAAGAGCTAGAGTTAAAACTTCAAACTGAAAAGATAGACGTTACTTTACCTACACGCGGACGTTGTATGGGATCCCTACATCCTGTAACCACAACAATCCATGAAATCCAACAAATATTCTCTCATATGGAGTTCGGCATGGCTGAAGGCCCTGAAATTGAGGATGATTGGCACAACTTCACTGCCTTAAACATTGGGGAAATGCATCCAGCTCGCCAGATGCATGACACTTTTTATTGTACCATAAATACTGATCATAATACGCCAGGCCTACAACGCCTACTGCGCACTCATACCTCAACGGTACAAATTCGGCATATGTCCGAACAGCAGCCACCCTTACGGATTATTACTGCGGGTAGAGTTTACCGTTCTGATTATGATGCAACCCATACCCCGATGTTTCATCAAATTGAAGGATTGTGCATTGACCGCCACATCTCTATGGCGCACCTAAAAGGCTGTCTAGAGAAATTCTTAGAGCTGTTTTTTGGTACTAAGGTGGAACTACGTCTACGCCCTAGTTACTTCCCGTTTACCGAGCCTTCTGCTGAAGTGGACATTCGCTGCGACCGCAGTAATACTAAACAGATTAAGATAGGTGCTGGCCAGCAGTGGCTAGAAGTGATGGGTTGTGGCCTAGTGCACCCTAATGTGCTACGCAATGTTGGTATTGACCCCTCGTGTTATCAAGGCTTTGCCTTTGGTCTAGGCGTCGAACGTATGGCCATGCTCAAACACGGTATACCAGACTTGCGCCAAATGTATGATGGTGATGTTCGTAGGATGAGCTAACCCTGAAACCAGCAGCAAATCGCCTATGTTATGAATATATAGAGTATTATACGGAACATATATCATGGAACAATCACCAGCAAAGCCTCAGGAGATTTGGGTTTTGGTAGATAATTACATTGGTAACTCTAATCAAGCTCGGGCACTAGCAGGTATTATGGGGTGGTCAGAAGCTGTGGAGCAAAAGCTAGAATATAGCATCTATGGCGCCTTACCTAATATACTCCAGTTTGGTTTCAGCAGCATAACTCAAAATTGTGCTAGCAGGATGTGCCCTAAAACTAATATCTGCCCACCCAAAATTATTATTAGCGCAGGACGTCGGGCAGGACACGTAGCAACAGCTTTAAAACGTCACTATCCCAGAGCTAAGCTATTGCAGGTGCTAAATCCAGAATGTTCATTACAACATTTTGCTGCCATAATATTACCGGAGCACGACCGTAAACCTAATCAACGCTATCCAAGTAACGTTATTTTTGTACCAGGAGCTTTAGCGCACTTCGATTCCGGGGTATTAACTATAGCTGCACAAGAGCTGCAAACCAGCCTTAAGTTAAAAAGCCCATATATTACCCTGCTGATTGGTGGTGGTACCCCTAATACTCCATTTACTCGCCATGAATTTATTGATATGTGGAACACGGTGATAGAGAACGCTGAACGTTTGCAAGCTAGCTTACTGATTTCTACTAGCCGCAGAACGGCCCCTGACATACTCTCGATGTTAGAAGCAGAACTGCCAAAGTTAAAAATACCATACTACTGCTATACTTACGGCAGCGAGGAGATAAATCCATATAAAGGGATGCTGGGCTTAGCAAATTATTTAGTAGCTACAGCAGATTCGGTGTCAATGTGTTCAGAGTGTTGCAGTACTGGTAAGCCAGTATATATATATTTAGCAAGTAACGCTCCTGTAAGCAAACATCGTCGGTTTGTTGAGTCGTTATTTGCTAATGGGGCAGCGCGGCCTTTGGGTGCTATAGAACAGTTCGAATCAGCTACAATTCAATCTTATGCCGAAATGCAACGTACTATTCTGTGTCAATTGAGCTTATGATTCGTTGGGAACACCTAAGCGCACTGCCATGGCTGTTTGTGAAACATCAAAATAATGGGCAAGGTCCAATAATGTAGAAGCCCCAGCTTCAACAGCGCCATTAATTAGATGCCATGGCATTAATATATCTGCTGCTAGTCTGTTTGCTGCGGCTTCTATAGAATTGCTTAGGCCACTACGATATAGAGCATCATCAGTTATTGCTTCATCAATGATATTGCGGTGCAAAATAAAATGGGCAATTTCATGCGCTACTGTGAATCTTCGTCTTACAATAGGATGGGTTGCGTTTACATAAATTGCAAAACCTGAGGGTGCATTGGAATCACGTTGAAGTTTCCCAGCTAGATTGTCTGGCCACCCTTGTGTACTATAGACATCTATGCCTAGCTCGTTGGTTATAGGGATTAGTCTAACAGGAGCTTTCATTTGATGTTTGGTGACTATATCTAATGCTGCGGGTATGGTGATCATATTGAGTCCTCCTTACTCGACTGAGAATTACTGGTCTGTGTGTTAGAAGAAACCGCTGATATTGTTGAAAATTGAGACTGGTTATTATTCTGCTGCTGTCTAATGAAGTCAGCTACCACCTGGTTTGCTACTTTTTCTGCTGTCTCTTTTGCTATATTTTCACCTATTTTCTCCACTCCACCTTTAATCGTACTATAGCCCACAATTCCTAGTACCGCCAGCAGTAATGTTACAAATACCACAACCATACTAAGTATTGTAAGATGAGTATTGATCCCTTCTATGAAATACTCTCTACCTGCGGGAATAGAAGCATGCTCAATCTTTATCAAGCCCCACCATACTACAAATAGCGCCATATTTATTAAGGTTCAGACTGTATTAAGCAGACCTACTATTGTCCATTTATTCATACCCATAATCCTAAGTATTTATTATGGCGCTAATAATATAAAGTTTTTACCTTTATGTCAATTTTCTGGATGCTAAATATTGATTAACCGATGGTTCTATGAAAGCTGCTAACACCAGGTTTAGGAAATAAGTAAACATCATGCCAGTGTAGTAAATGAAATATAATTTCATCAATAAGGCTGGTAATTTAGGGGTATATGTAGTATTTTATATGATTAGTTATGGAATATTTAGATCTTCCATAGTAGGAGAATAAGGAAATGAATACTACGACAGAATATAAAATAGGCTCATTTAAGAATGTGCTGCAGTTTCTATGGAGCTTTGCTAAAAAGCGCTGGTTAATGCTACTGTGCGTGCAAATCTGTGCTCTAGCTTGGACTTTAGAAGCAAACATTATGCCTTATGCCTTGCGTCTGATAATAGATGCTATGGAGAATGGCATCCCAAATAGCTATAGTCCCTGGCATTCTGTTAAGGG
>JANPII010000028.1:0-3109 GCA_031424915.1 Pseudomonadota bacterium | reverse complement strand
AATTTTGGCATATCTTTGAGACGCCTGTGTTCAAATACTTGCGCGAAAATGGTATAACAAAATTACCAATAAGGCGCCACTTCAAGTGTATAGTTATTTCATAGACTTGGTATAACCCCATCTTTTATGTAGCCAAAACCATTGCTCTGGCTCTTGACGAACCCAGCTTTCCAGCTGTTGGTTAATCTTCTGCATTACTGTAATAGCATTGTCTTGAGGATCAACAACTATATTCACCACCTCTACGGTGAAATGCGCACCCCTAGTGCGCCGAATTCTAGACATTACCATGCTGCTTCCTAGCTTACAGGCTATAGCTCCAGGAGCGGTAACAGTTTTAGCAGGATGACCTAAAAAAGGTATGGCTACCCCATCGCTCACTCTTTGATCAATAAGCATACCAACTGTGCCATTGTTTTGCAGCACACTCAGTATTTGGCGCACTCCTGCTGCTCCTTTTTGGATTAGCGTAGTGCTTTTTGGGGAACGCAATTTATTTATTAGCCTATCCACATATATATTATTTGCTGGCCTATATACTACATAATTAGGGATATTCAGAGCACGTAAGATATGTGGATATAGCTCCCAGTTTCCATAATGCCCTGAAACTAATAGCATACCTTTGCCCGTCCCTTGAGCAGGAATATTTAATATTTGCACTCTGTGCAACAATTCTTGATTGCTGATTTTATTCCAGTGAGGCATCTCGCCAGCAAGCCGCCCTATATTATTCCACATAGCGCGGATGATACGCTGGTGCTCAGCTTTGCCTACATCTGGCAGGTACTTTGCTAAGTTATGCCGCGCAACACCACTAGCCTTAAGGTGTGGCCCTACCAAAGATGCAATCCATCCAAAAAATGCCGAGGCCATATCTAGCGGCATGGCTTTAGCAATACCTAGTAATAGCAACACCCCCAGCCATTCTAATATATGTTTTAAGCGGCGCATATTATTTCCCAGCTGCGTGGTATGTATCGCCAACAACAAGCGCGCCCAACTTGCGTTTCCCTATAAGATGAATATGAAAATGAGGAACGGTTTGCGAAGCATCACTGCCATGATTAGCAATTAATCTATAGCCAGATTCTACAACTCCTAGCTGTTGTGCCAATTCTTGTACTTTGCTAAAAAAATGTATAATTTGGCTGTGTGGCGCATTGGCAATAAAATCATGGAAAGAAATATACGCTCCTTTTGGTAAGACCAAGACGTGCACTGGTGCTGCTGGATGAAGATCGTTAAAGGCTACTACCTGCTCATCCTCATATACTTTATTGCACGGAATTTCGCCACGAATTATCTTTGCAAATATATTGTCATGGTTATATTGGCTTTGCATATATTATTCCATTTATAGTTCAATAGGCAAATAGCTGTTATAATTCCTCACTTGCCTAGTGTTGCGCGCCCTTGGCTTATAAAATCACTGGCCAGTTCATCCATCTCCTGAGCGAAAAAGTGGCCACCTCCACTAAAGTCTATGAGCTTTTCTTGAAGGTTTTTATGTACAACCTTATACATTAAAAGACAAGCACTTCCTGCTCCAAGCACCGCGGCTATGCCAATTAAATACATAAAGCCCGGGTTTATAGAACTTACAGTAGCTAACGCTCCTTCTATGGACAAAGGGGTGGAAGTTAAAGTGCCTAGCTCAACGCCTGCGATACCTAGTTGTGCGCCACCAGCTAGGGCACCCGCAGCAAAAGTACCAGCACCTATTGCAATTGCTGGAGAGTAGGCTAGCACGCTAAAAGCAGAATTGGCAGCAGCTCTAGCTAGTAGAGCTAAGGTATTGTCGCCTTTACCTCCACATTTTGCCAGCTGTTTTAGTAGATCCAGCTTAGCGTGTTCCAGCTTTACTTCTTTTAATACAAGCGCAGCAGTACCCTTGTCCGTGTGCTTTTTATAGTATTGCTCTATTATATCTAGCTCCATTTCATGCTGATAGACTGCTATATCAAATATCAAGTCACTAAGTGCACTTAGCTCTTTCTTCCGCTGTGCCTTTGTAGATTGAGGTTCCAGCCTGTCGACACTCTTAATCTCAGCAAGGATTTTTTGTGATCTGTCGGCAAAGTCGATATTAGAAAAATTTCTAGGACCACGTGTTGCGGTCCCACTTTGCTCAAACTCTGATATAGTATTGGTCTTAAACAGCTCGTCAATATCCTCTACTTTTACCTCTATCATGAGTAGTTGAAGGCGCAAAGTTTCTATAACATTCTCACTTAACCCAAAAGCCTTAGCGCAGGTAGCGATTGCTTCATTTCTCTTGTCTATAAAATTTTTCTCTGATTTTATATCAGGGGTATTAAGTACAGTATGAGTAGGAACGGCGTTGCGATAGGCAAGCTTCATTGCTGTATTTGTTTGGTCCTTAGCTAATACTCTATCAATAGCTTCCTGAGCGGATCCTAGAACAAAAGTTTCACTAATATTTTCATGCAAAACTTCGGTTATATTTTTAATAGAAAGCTCCTGCCCATCATTGGTTTTAATACTTTGCTTAATATCTTTATCCTTCTGCGCAAGCGTAAATAAACGTCGTGCACTTTGGTGGGCACAAGCTTCTAATGCTTCGGTCATATTCACTAAGCGGCCTGACCCATAGCTGCCACCTACTTTTACCTTATCATGAGTCTCTGTGTAAACAGCAAGCATGTGTTCTTTAGTTTCTGTCCCATTTACCAATTTTGCCTTGCTTTTGGTATTATATTTCCTCTGCCCCTCTTGTTTAGATATAATGGCTTGATTAAGATTATCTCTTAAAGATAAGCATGCAGCATAAACTTTTTTAAACTCTGTGCCTGGGATAGCCTTTGTGGCTTTAGATAAAAGTATATCTACCTGTGCCAATGGCCTATCATCTAAGTTAAAGTGATGTAGCTGATATATTTCTTCTAAAGGCACCATAACTTTGCAGAGTTGGCTTAATTTTTGATTCAAGGAATCTATATTGTCTTTATTATTAGGAGAATATTGCGCACATTCGTACTGAATTTCCTCATCTACTTGTCTAATATTCGATAACTGGAGATTGTCCTGAATTTCTCCTGCTAGAGTGTCTGCAACCCTGGCATGTTCTATATAAGCTTGAGCTACG
>JANPII010000027.1:0-6666 GCA_031424915.1 Pseudomonadota bacterium | reverse complement strand
GTACGCTTGTTTTAACTATATTTCGCCATATGTGGGGCTGTAGCTCAGTTGGTAGAGCGTTTGAATGGCATTCAAAAGGTCCGCGGTTCGATTCCGCGTAGCTCCACCACTGTTTATGGGGGTTTTGAGGTTCCAGCCCGTTTAGTAAGTTAATTAGAGTGACCAATAAGTGACCAGTGAGATAGAAAAATTACCGCAAACAATTAGTATGGCAGACAAATTTAATACTACTAAAGAGAAGGATTTACCTGCACAGATAATACATGCTAAAGATGCCTTTATGTAAAGAATAGACACTGTGGTCTTATAAGAGAAGAAGAAAAGAGTTTTAATCTTGAATGGAAATGTTGGGGGCTGGTAAGCATATTAATCCTCAAGATGGTAGATCGCCAAAAGAAGACTGTAGAGATGGATATATGGGATGTTATTTTTCTAAAGAAGAAATTGAAAAGTTTGAGCCCACTTCCTCAATACTGCTCATTAGCATAGAAACTCTTAAAAGCAGACCGATGTGGAAAGGACTAGGCGATGATATTTATAATATACTATTAAGCTACAAGCAGGATGATCCTCAGAAGCATGAGCTTAGGCATAATGGATTAGATATATTGCAAAAAGCTCCTGATAATAGTGAATTTATACTTGAGCCGTGCAGTCCATTTGATGGTTCAGCACTATCCCCTGAGCTGTGTAGCTTTTTTCATGTTAAATATATACCCACTGCAGCGTCTTGATGCTGAGGTTATTGACCTAAAAGGAAAAGAGCTATATTTCATACTGTCACGAATAGAGGCAATTGAAGCAGAATGGGTGAGATCCAAGATCAATATCATCACTTCTTCACCCAAAGTTCAAAAATGTAGTTATGCTTTAATACTTAAAACTTTTATTGGGCCAATAATGGAAGCTCTTGCTAGCCAAAAGTTAGTATATAGAAAACGCTCTGACTGCGTGAAAGTGTTTTATAAATTAGGATTAGATCAATGGGATTCCATTCCAGCACGAAACATAGATACAAACAAAGCTAAAGAGCAACGAATCCAAGATAACATTGTAAGCACGCTTGGGACATTAAATTTTTGGAAACAAGCGGAGCCATACAAACAAAGGCAATTCAATAAAAAATAATACCCATTGTGGCAGACACAGCTGCGTTTCTTTTTATTCTTCACTGCTATACTAAAATCACATGCCGCGCGCACTACTGGAGCGTTAATTCTGCTACCCTGTTCTGATATATAGATTAGATTGCAACGATTATGAATGGCTTATTCTCTTATTATTCTTTTTTGTAGCAATGTTGGAAACCGCTGTTACTGCACCTCACTGCTCTAATAAAAATATTTCTCTAAATATTTTGATGCCGTATTTATTCTAAAATTATTTACTAGCACCCTACATAACTAAGCAGGTGCTAACATATTCTACGTTTATTACGATGGTAATGGGAGTTGCTTGCTTCCCATGCTGCTGGGCAAGCAGATTCTTGAACTTAATTGAAGGTACTTATGGAGAAAAATAACATTTTATACCAATAGGACATAACGAACATAGTAAAACAGTTTCCTCATCCAGAGCAACTATTATCGACAGATGACTTAGAAAAATACACTGGGCTAAGCAAACGCTTCTGGGAAGCCAGACGTGTAAGTGGCGACTCTCCTCCATACATTAGTATAAGCAAACGATCAGTAAGATATCGTTGGGGTGATGTATATACGTGGCTACAGAAAAGAATCCGTAACAATACTGTTGAGGGGAGGTAAGTATGAATAGACGAAATATTGCTCTGCTACGTGGCCATGCTTTATTATCCTTCCTACAAGCTATCTTACCAGGTGGGAAGATAGTTGGAAGGGAGTACCAATTCCTCAATCCTAACAGACCAGACGCTAATTTGGGCAATATGTCATTTAATTTGGATACCCAAGTATGGAAAGATTTTGCCATGCATGATGTCGGAGGGCGTGGAATAATTGGCTTATATGCTTATGTTATGAGAATGAGATATAAAGAAGCAGCTCAAGCCGTAGGTTTTGGCCATTACCCTGCTGCCACTTATGTGAGTGCCCACTCTGAGCCTACTGCTGAGGAATTATTGAAAGCAAAGAATATAGAACTCAGTATAACACAGATATGGGGTCAGACTTGGCAGGCGCAGGACACACTAGTAGCTTTGTACTTGATGAGTAGGAGCTATAATGGCTATATTCCCCTTGTTCTGCGCTACCATCCACATCTTCTTCATATCGATGATTCTACTGATCAAATTATTCGCTCTCACCATCCAGCAATGGTTGGATGTGTCAGAGTCTGGCCTGATACAAAGATACAGGCAATACATCGTACATACCTGAAGAAGGATGGCAGTGGGAAGGCTGAGATAAACCAGAATAAAAAGCTTCTTGGATATGCAAAAGGAGGAGCAATAACACTTTCTCCACTCAATGGCTCGACATTAGTGCTAGCTGAAGGAATCGAAACAGCCTTAAGTGTATACCTCGCTTGGGACTTACCTACTTGGTCTACTATATCTGCTTCCTTCTTGCCTGATGTTGTGCTGCCTTCTGTTGCGCAGGTCCCACACATTATAATTGCTGCCGACCATGATGATGCGGGTATCTCTGCTGCTAATAGGCTGCGAGAGAGATTGCTGTATGAAGATCGTACTGTGGAGGTGAGAATGCCACCGCAAAAGGGTACAGATTTTAATGATGTTTTACAGGGGGTATAATGAGTGTTATTGAATTAAATTATACAAACGTGCCCGCTGGTAACACCTTGGCGGTCCCAGATCTATCAATATTAAATAGGACACGGCAAGCTCCCCCTATTTTTCCTGTTGAGCTCTTTCGTAGTGGTATGGATAGCTGGCTGCAGGATTCTGCCCATAGTGCAGGTGCACCGCTAGATTATGTTGCTGGCACCTTTTTATCTGCTGCTGCCTCACTAATAGGTAGCGCAAGATGGATATCACCTTGGAAAGGATGGAAAGAACCTGCAGGATTATGGATAGGATTGGTTGGAGATCCCTCAAGTGGCAAAAGTCCTGGTAGTGATCCCGTATTAAGTCTTACTCACCTAATTGAAAATGAGATGTCTGCTACTTTCGATAATGAATATAAAGAGTGGGAAACTAAAAAAGTTGCTGCCAAATATGCTCATGAGAAATGGGAAAAAGAAGTGGAGGAAGCTATAAGATTCGGCAAGCCTGCGCCAATTATTCCCCAAGAGGCTATAGAACCATCAGCTATTATACGTCCTCGCATCCTAGTTAATGATTCTAGTATAGAAAAAATAGCACTTCTATTATCTTCACATCTTAAAGGGATGTTATGCCAACGGGACGAACTATCTGGCTGGATAGAAGGTATTGATCGTTATAATAAAGGTGGTGAAAGGAGCTTTTGGATTGAAAGCTATGGTGGGCGTCCTTATAAAATCGATCGTGTTAAGCACGTTGTACCAATACATATTCCATCTTTATTAATTAGTATTATAGGTGGCATACAGCCTGATAAGTTGAAGAAGCTTGTGCTTGGAGCAGATGATGGTTTTGTAGCCCGCTTTTTATGGGTGTGGCCTGAACCTATACCACCTTATAGACCTCAAAGACAGGCAGATCACAGTTTGATATTAAAAGCTATGCGTAGGCTTACAGCATTGCAACTAGACATTGATGAGCAAGGTAGTCATGCGGGGCGTATAGTTCATTTAACGGAGAGCGCGGCGCAGGCTTTTCAGAAATGGCGTGAGCAGCACTTTTTTGCAGAAAGAAACGTAACTGGCATGCTTAAGTCTGCCTATGGTAAGGCGCCTGGGCAACTTTTACGACTAGCATTAGTGATGGAGTATTTATGGTGGGTTGCTTACTCAGAACTAGATGTTAAGGAGCCAGAGGTGATAAGTTGTGCAGCTATTGCTGCTGCCGCTCATCTAATTGAATCTTACTTTAAACCTATGGCTGAGCGTGTCTTTTCTGAAGCTATCATACCTGAGAAAGAGCGCCTTACTACTGCTTTGGCTAACTATATAGTTAAAACACCGGCTAAAGTGGTTAACGTACGAGATATTACAAGGCAAGCTAAAATTCCTGAACTCAGAAAGTCTGAAAAGGTAGAGATGGCTATATCTGGCTTGATAGAAGCTGATTGGCTTTTACCTACTGCTTTTACAGGAGATGGACGCCCAAGGAAAGATTACAGTACAACACGTCCATGTACATGATGGTGGGAAGCTATCGTAGGAGATATAAAGCAATAAGCTATTTGTTGGTTATATATAAGCACAGCAGCGCAAGTATGAAAGAGCTTAGCAGTGCTGCATCTAAGTAGGCATTAGTATTATTTATGCTTATGGTATTTAAAGATATTAATCCTATGCCTAGGGCGAGCATTGCTAAAAGGTGTTCGTGAGACATCGAATATTGTTTCTTAAAATAAAGTTAATATAGCGTTAATATGCAGACGATAACATGCCTATCACTTGGGTTGCAAGAAATATTTTGTTAATGAAGCTATAAACATTTGTTTTCATAACTTGTTGAGTCTACGGTTTCGAGCTTAATCCTGTCTTATACCAACTCTCAGCTAAAAGATTACAGCGTCGCTCCTCGCTCATGTAGGTTTCACTACACATCGCTGTTGCTCCTTGTACTGTTTTAGCTGAGAGTTGGTATTAGCTACAATTAAAACACAACCTTAAGGCGTATTTGCTTTGTTAAGATTTGGGATAAGTTATTGATTTATATAACTTCTTCCTATTTATCATGCATTTTCCCTATAAAATAATCAAAAAAGATTGCAACTTATAGTTGACTTTTACTACAGCAAGAATACGGTTCCTAGGAAGGTGGTGGTCAATTATAACACTCCAGGTGTGATCGCTACCTACTGATTAATGCTAAGAGGTTAATATGCAAGCATATGATGTTAGATATGATGTCAGCCCTGAATCATTTAATAAGCCAGTAGACCTACTACCACCAGATTCTCCTATATCATCTGCCAGTATATCGATACTTAGCGTTGCTACTCAAGATACGATTACGCAGTCGATGGTGATTTCTTATGCAGCTCAGCCTGTGCTCCCACCTCCAGTGGATATAGCGGAGAAAATACGTAGTAAGTATGCTCTATCAGACAAGGTAGAAAGGGTCATAGATGGCACCCCATACTCCATTACTCAAAGCTATATTAATCTGGCAATTGTAAAGCAGCAGGAGGTTAAGCTCAAAGAAGTAGAGAGTGAAAAAGATCAAGAAGATAAAAAGCAGCTACACACTTTTCGTGATGAGCGTCTGCAGACATATGAAGCTCTATATACAGTGCAAGAGCCAGTAGAGATAGAGAAGATATTTGACCCAGAAGGCGATAAGCAGACGAAGAAAGTCGTAATGTATGGCCGTGCAGGTATTGGCAAGAGCACACTGTGTCGCTACATAGCGGTGAAATGGCAAAAGCAGGAGTTATGGGCTGATAAGTTTAAAGCAATAGTATGGCTGCAGCTTAGAGAGTTAATTGATTACAACGATGAAGGTATATTAGCTAATAATCAAATAGACCCTGCAGAGCGAGTAACTAAGCTTATTGCACAAATTATGCAAAAGAAATGTATGGGGCAATTAGATGCCTCCACCCTTCCTGAGATTGAGGATTACTTTAAAGCAAACCGTGCCCATATGCTGTTTATATTGGATGGCTATGATGAAGTGTTCCAAGTAGTAGAGAAAAATCCAGTACTAGAGCAGCTAATCTCTGCATTGCTAACAGCACCAGATACCCACGTTATCCTCACCTCTAGGCCTACCACGATTACTAAGATTACCACTCATGACGTAAAGTTCGATAAAGAGCTAGAAAATATTGGCTTTACCAATGAGAACATCAAGGGATATGTAAATAAATTTCGTAAGGATGAGCCCGAAGAACTACTGAAGTTTTTGGAAGGAAATAAGAGTATATTGGGTATTGCCCATGTGCCGATTAATCTTGATCTAATATGTAGCACCTGGAAACCTTCTAAAGGTCAGTCAAAAGAGACATATACCATAAGTAAGCTATATGGCCAAATTATCCAACGGTTGCTAGAACGTTATTTAGATAAACAAAAACTACCTCTTGAGAAGTTTACGCAACATACAGAGCCAGTCGTAAAGGCCTTGGAGAAGCTGGCATTAGAAGCGATGGAGGCCAACCAAATTATCATTCCAGTAAGCACTGTAAAAAAGGTGCTAAATACAGATATGTTAACTAAAGTATTAGCAAGTGGCTTAGTAAAGTCTGTAGGCAATGCTAGACACCCTAAAGATAATGATTTGTATTTCTTGCACCTAACTTTCCAGGAGTACTATGCAGCAAGCGCTATAGCCCGTGGGTTTGCTGAACTACGTGGTCTGAAGTATGAAGAGGCAAAACTGCGGCTGCAGGACCATAAGTATAACCCATATTACGAAGTGATGTGGTGCTTCACTGCAGGGATATTATACGAGCAGTGTCAGAATAAAGGTAACAACATACCTTTAATTAATTTTTGGAATGCTTTTGAGCAAGAACCAAGGGAACTGATTGGCATAAAGCACACCTGCCTTAGCATACGCTTGCTGGAGGAGTGCTGTGCGGATGTGTCTATCTCTGGCCTATCAGGGGTGATGGAGAAGGTGAGGCA
>JANPII010000026.1:0-3349 GCA_031424915.1 Pseudomonadota bacterium | reverse complement strand
CAGTAAAATGGAAGCTATTGCATATCCAAAAACTAGCTACTAATAGCCCAGTCAAGCACCAAAGCTTATTGGATAAGTTGTGTGAAGCTTTGTATAATGCTTCTTAGGCTAAGTATAGAGCCTATAATATCGTGAATCTGATTTATTGAGGTTTACATAGCTATATCGAGGGTGAGTTTGGATTCATCTCCCTGCTGTTTGGCCTAATCGGTAGCACCATTGGCTAGCCAGTGAAGTGAACGGAAACTTATTGCAATGGCGTCCATATAAGACGATTTTCTGCACTCTACACTCCTATCCTAAACTTGGTATGAGACACATAGCTTACTGCATTAAAAAAGCCGAGGCCTGCAAGATGCAGAAACCCCGGCTTTTAATCAATTAAAGTCTTACCGCGAAGCTTTTACAACTTCACGCAGCTCTTTGCCTGGGACAAATTTAGGACGACGAGATGCTGGAACATTTACCAGCTGTCCATTTTGTGGATTACGCACTTTCTTAGCAGCTACGTCCACTACTTTGAAAGTTCCGAAGCCTACAATACGTATAGAAGTTCCTGGTTTGCTCAGGGATTCTTTTATTGTAAGCAACATAGCCTCAACAGCTCGAGCTGCATCAGCTTTAGTACTACCCATTTTGCCTGCTACGGCAGCAATAAAATCAGTCTTGTTCACTTTTATATCCTCTATTTGGTTGAACACAAGCTACTGTATAGAGGGTATTGTAGGCCTTTTAGTAACGCAAGAGGTTTTTCGTGTTATGATCAAGATTTTTCATTCTCCACCTATATATAGCGTAAATTGATATGGCAAGCACTATATATAGAAATGCTATTTTATCGGAGATATTGTGCAACAGCTAGAATAGTACCAATAAACCCAGTGGTTTCAACTAGGGTTATACCTATGACCCATTTTAATATTTCTAATTTAGCGCGAGTGATTTGATGTTCAGTTTGAATAGCATAATTGCGCAGACGCATATCGATAAATTCTTTGGAAAGTTGATTGCCGGCATGCAAAAGAATCTCATGTGCAATCACTTTGGCCTGTGGGGTTGTTACCTCTCCACGCAATAACCTCTGTACCATAGCCTCAACATCACGCTTGCGTTTCATATATTACCTTTCCACTGCTGCTGAGCATAAAATCTAGCAGCTGAAAACCTGCTGCATCTATTTGTATCTCATACTTTGTTATCAAAAATTGCCCTCGTATAAAATCACCCACCCCCAATTCTAATTCATATACCATTAACTCACCATATAGTGCGCTATGCTTTAATATTTGATGTGCGCGACTTGTACTATAGTAACCACATAATCGTACCTGTAGCTCTGTCGATCCAGCGCCTGCATGCAGTATCCCCCAAGCTTCGCCTATATGCTGCGCTTTTGTACATTGGCGGTTGAAATAAAGCTCTACAGATTTTAAGTGCGGAATTTTATGGTGCTCCGCTCCTATAATAAACTTAATAGTAGCATCACAATACTTAAGTATCGACATAACGTAATCTCTTGGCTAATTACTCTAGCCACCCTAACTGCTTTATCTGCCTTCAGGAAGTACCAAATATTTTTATTGTTCGTAACATATCATTAACTCTTCCGTACTAAGATTAGTGCTAGTATAGAATACGTGAAGACAAAAAAGTATGATACCAGATATAGATAAGCAAAAAAATCCTAAAGCCCAAGAATTATTCTCTAAGCTTGGAGCAGAGCCAAAAGCGTTGATTGCTTTGCATATTGAGCAATTTCTTGGTCTTTTAATGCGTGAAATGGATAGGGCGGGGTTTATCGGCATTGAATTCGTTGAAAAAAGCGAAATGATGCTTAGATGTGTCACCTCTACTTACCCCTTAAGTGATTTTATGGTAATTATTCATATCTTTCAGCAGATAGATGCTTCTTTTGTCCACACTGAATTTTATCGTGGCCTTTTAACATTACGCCAAATTTGCACTCATGATGACCTGACAAGGCAGCCCAATATTAGTAGTCAGGATGTTAATTCTGGCAAGCCCGACCTTATTATGTTTGCTACTCATCTGGTGGAGAACTTGCGCCAGTATTTTAATTACTTTCGTAAGAAGCCTGAAATTAGAAAAATGTCTAATACAGAAATCAAATTCGCTCTGCAAGATTCTTTTCGTGATAGCTTAAATAAAACTATTTTAGAGTATAGCGGTGTCTCCTCCAACTCACATTAATTAAGCTCCTCTTTATAAGGTATATCCTGAGATTATTTATGAGTAACCGCTAATCTGAATGGTTACAAATGTTGTATTTTACCCAGTCAAATAGAGGCGAGAAATTCCTTGAAAGGGTGATGTCAATCTATATGACCTGTAAGCAGATGGGACAAAATCCCTTCCAGCAATTACTAACCCTTGTCTCTTGCCCCCTCATTTGAAAGGTTGCTTTTATGATAATTTCTAGCATCTGACATGTGGCCTTCTACTATGCTTGCCGTTAAAAATACAGGAGCAATGGGCAGTAAACACACAATAGATATATACTCCATGGTAGCATTAGCCATAAGAGTGCCTAATGTCGGTCCTATTACCACAGAAACCGCAAACAAAGTACTACATACTAAAGCTACTTTTATAAGCTTTAGAGTTTCCTGCTGTCTTTGTTCTTCGGGCAGTCTTTGTATCTCTTCATAACGAATGGAATTTATTACGATGAAACTAGCAACAAAAGCGCAAGTTACTTCAACTCCTATGATTGTGCCTATTCCCAATCCTGCACTTGCAAGTGTAATAAATGGTACAACCCCATAAAAAAACCCCCCAAAGACGCCAAATCCTAGACAAAATGCATCGGAGAACGAGAACATGGTCTTACTGCTGTGAGTAGCTTTTCTACTGGCGAAAGCTCCAGCAATACTCATTACTGCACCTGCTATTCCTAATGCCCCAGATAAAGAGCAGGTGCCCAACATTAGACTAGCTGCACTGCTACCACTTAGTGTTATACTAGTGCTTGCAATCAAGCTTGTGATACCTAATGTTGATATAATGCCGCTTGCTATGCCCCAAGTGGTTGAGGAAACCATTGTCTTATTCCCATTAATATCTTGCATTTTTTAGTCTCCCTTATTTATAATCTGTAATACTGCATTTTACATACTATTTATAATACCATATTTTATATACTATTTGTCTACCTAAATTTTCATAACAAATAAACTGCATAACTTCTTCAGCAAGCAACCCTAAGGTGTGCATTTCGAAATTCATATTATCTTCTATTGTTTCGCTATAACACATCGTAGAATACCCGCAAGGTCCGCGCGGACTTCCAGTATGAAAAACCCAAGTTCCTGTAGTATGGCACAAACTT
>JANPII010000025.1:0-6174 GCA_031424915.1 Pseudomonadota bacterium | reverse complement strand
CACGTACTAGACGCACTTCATTTGCCCGCAGGTGCAAGCTGGTACATAAAATTTGCAATAACTCTTTATTAGCTGCACCATCTTCAGGAGCGGCGCTAACTGCAATTTTTAAGGCTCCAGCATGCCAGCCAATTATCTTTGAGATTTTGGCCTTGGGGCTAACTTTAATATTGAGTAGGGTGGTCATTATGCTACGGCGGCTGTAGCGTCCTGTTTAATCCCCAGCATATTTATAAATTCCCACATTTCTTGGCGTGCCGCCACGGTAGAAACATTAACACGCACTAAGTTGGTATGCATAGCATCATGCAGAGTAAGCCCATGTAAGAATAACTCTTTGAAAATAACTCGGTCACTGAAACCTGCAATTACCTTAAAACCCAACTTTTTAGACAACACCTGTAATACCTTCTCTATGTTGCGGTTATTAATAGTGTCTAGTGCTGCCAGCCGATTACGTACTACAAACCATTGGATTTCCGCTCCCAAACGTGCAGCACGCTGTAGTTTTTGCTCCCACAACATGGCACTATAGATTCCTGCACTAACCTTATCAAGGTTATCCGCCTGTGCTCGACCTAATAGATCTACGTCAATAAAGCTATCATTAATTGGCGTAACTAAGGTATCGGCATAAGAGCAAATTAAGCTACTGAGGTTGCTAGAATGCCCTGGTGTATCAATTACCACAAAATCGTAATTAGCTTGCAGCTCATCCATTACTTCTTTTAACTTAGATGCGTCAGCCAATTTGGCTTGTTCTAAATCGTTTCCCTGATCCGGGCTTAATACTTGATGTATAGGCATAGTAAGAGGTAAGGCAGATTTATCTGCAGTGTGAGCACGATTTTGTAAATAGCGAGTAAGTGATTGCTGGCGGTAGTCCAAATCTAGAGTTGCTACTCTATATCCCATTTCTAACAAGCTAACAATAAGGTGTACCGCAATTGTTGTTTTACCCGATCCGCCCTTCTCATTACTAATAACAATAACCTTAGCAGCCATATGTTTATTCCTCAATTGTTGTAGCGCAACAAACACTACACTAAGTTTGATAATCCATCAAGTAGGCGCTGATCTATATATTTCATTTATATAAAAAATTGAAGTTGCCCTCAACACAAAAGCAATAATATATATAGTCTTCGCTCTAATTTGAATATGAAATAAATATGTTAAAACTCGATGTACTTTGTTGTGAGTAAGATTTTTTTTCTTTAATCTTTTTATATCTCTAAGCTAGGAAAAACAAGGGGTTATGGATACAATGTAATAAATTCTTAATTGCATAAAATTAAAGAATTGAGCATAAAAATAAAATATCTTTTAAGTAACCCATTGCAATTTATGATAAAGCGATGTAGAATCCGATTCAAACTTAACAACTCATACAAGAGGAAACATATGACCACCCCTAATAAAATACCTGCTAAGGTACTTAAGCCTTCCATCATGATTGTGGAAGACGAAGAAAGCATCGCTTCTGTCCTGAAATACGGTCTGCAGCGCGATGGTTATAGTGTACGCGTAGTATATAATGGCGAGGATGCAATGCAGGAAGCGCTAGCTAATAAACCTGATTTGGTTCTTCTAGACCGCATGTTACCTGGTCTTTCCGGAATTGAAGTATGCCGCATGTTACGTGAATGCCCAGAAACTGCTAATATTCCAATTATTATGGTCTCAGCAAAAGGTGAGGAGTTTGATCGGATTACTGGCCTTGATCATGGCGCGGATGATTATATTGTTAAGCCATTCTCTCCAGCAGAATTAGCTGCACGTATTAAAGCGGTATTCCGCCGTATGCGTCCTGCTTTCTCTGGAAAGAAACTGCGTTTTGTAGATATTGAAATGGACCTAAGCAGCTATCGTGTAAGCCGTAATACTCAAGAGATCAAACTCGCTCCAATTGAGTTCCAAATTCTTCAAATTTTACTAGAGCAACCAAATCGTGTATTATCACGCGAAATGCTGATTGATAAAATTTGGGGTCCAGATGTATATGTTGGCGCTCGTACAGTAGACGTTCATATTACTAGATTGCGTAAATCATTATTGAAGTTTAGCACAACTGGTGAAGATGTTATCAAGACTGTGCGTCTTGCAGGATATACTCTACGCTCAGTAAGTGTGCCTACTACGCCTGTATCACAAGAGAACATAGCAGCATAATACAGCTGCTTCTCACTAAAGCCCCTTCTTGGAAGGGGCTTTTTTTATCCAAAAATTTGCATTGTTATCTTAACATATGTTAAGATAAGTAATACCAATTCTAGAAAATAACTATACATTTGAAGCGGCGCCTATTTGGTAATTTTAACATGCCATTTTCGCGCCAGTATGTTGAATACAGGCATCTCAAAGATATGCCAAAATTCCTCAAAAATTCTTGCTTCAAGCGTGCACTTATTTCCTAAACTTAGTATAAGAGTTAAAAGTAGAGGATAGAAATGCATTGTGATAACAGAAGATTTTATTGGATAGTACTTTTGCCCTCCCTCTTGGGTTTCATCTCAAAAGCAGAAGCACAAGATATATATATAGCACCCTATGTTGGTGCTTTTGAAGTGCTCCGTGAAGGTACCACTTCGCTTGGAGGTGTAGAAGGACGCATAGGTAAGACTGCACAATACGTAGTACCAAAAGTAGGGCTTTTTATCACTGGTGATAACGCTCGTTACTTTTATACAGGATTTAATCTAGATTTTGAATATAAGCAGTATGCAATCACTCCTGGTCTTGCGATGGGGGCGTATTCCAAAGGAAACGGGAAAAACTTGGGTGGTACTATTGAGTTTTATTCATCTATAGAAGTGGGGTACCGCTTTGAGCAAAATGGCCACCGTTTAGGTGTATCATTAGGCCATCTTTCTAATGCCGGTATATACAAGAAAAATCCTGGAATAGAAGACTTAAGGCTAGTATATAGCATACCCATGATGTAGTGCTATCAAAGTAAAGCTGAGCTACACTCTTTTTTATTTGTTACACCAGAAAAATATTTGGTTTTGGATGGTCACACTTCCTAACAACGTCTCACCATAACGAAATTTCTCCCCACTGCTTGTATACAAGTTCTAGGTAAAACAACATGTTACGCTAAAAAGAAGTACATTACATCTTATGATAGCTATTTGAAATAATTAGAGTACTTGCATCATCAAGCATAATAGTTTACCTTTTAAGGGGCACATTTGGTGTTTACTTATGTGTGATGCTAGCTTCAATTGTAGCGTCAGCAGCCTAACTATGGTTGTTTGGCAGCTAGTATTGCAATAAGAAGATGATCATAATGGGTGGATAGGACATGCAAAAATTAGAAGAGTTAAAGTGTAAGATACAAGATCTAGAGCACTCGCTTGAGGGAGGGCAAACCTACTCTCATGGTGTAGTGCGTGCTGCGAGTTGGGGAGGGCTGGCGTCATCTGTACTGCTGCTGGCAATAGTGTGGTATTATGCATACAAATATATGGTAGTAACAGTGCCAATACATAACTTGCCTATAGTAACTAAAACTCTAAGCGTTGTTCGGCATAAACCTTTGGACCCGGGAGGAGTAATTTTTTCCAATCAAGATAAAGAAATTTATAAAAGTCTCGGCCAAAATAAACATCAAGCAGAAGAAATTGTTGTAGTACCAGCTGTTAATACAAATTCAGCCGAAATTATGGCAGTAATAGGTAGTTTAGAGGAAGAGGAAGCACCACAGATTGAACTAGAGCTACCACAGCCTGACAAGCCAGCTAAGCAGATGGCAGAGGTAGCCGAGGCAGAAGTAGCGAATACAGTACGTAGTGTATTCGAACCTTTGCAACTAGTAGAATCTATGCCAGAAATCAAAGAAGTATCTAAGAAAAAAAGCAATCCTACTGCTGATAAAATAAAACTGCCGCTTGGAGTGTTAAAGACACAGCAGGAGGCAGAGCAAAAATGGAGTAGCTTACACAGCAAGTTTCAACCTATACTAGATGGGGTAAAACATGTTGTTATTCGCTATAGTGCAGCTAACGGCAAGCCCGTATTCAAGCTTGTAGCTGTTGATCTTAACCAAAAACAAGCAACCTTGATCTGCCAAAAATTGAAGGGCATAGGACAAGATTGTAGTATGAGATAGTAAACAAAGATGAGGTGGTATGACACGAGCAAATAAAAATATTATTATTGGATTATCAGGCACAAGTCTTACCCCACAAGAAATGGGGTTTATTAACCTGCATAATCCTGTGGGCTTTATACTCTTTGCTCGTAATTGTACGAGTGTAAGTCAAGTAAAAAAATTGACACGAGAGTTGCGTCGGTTATCACATGACCCTTTAATCTTAATAGATCAAGAGGGAGGGCGCATTAACCGACTTAGTGCTTTCGATCAAAGTGCCTGTTGGCCCGCAGAAGTTTTTGGGGCTATAGCGCAATATAACTTGCCTCTAGCTTGTTATGCGGTATATCTTAATTATTTGCGTATTGGGTCGCAGCTACAAGATCTGGGTATCAATGTTAACTGCACACCAGTGCTAGACCTGCATCATATAGGTGCAAATGGGATTATAGGTGACCGCAGTTTCAGCAGCTCGCCAGAAATTGTCAGTAGGCTTGCACAGGCAGTAATTTATGCAATGAAAGCTTGTGGTATTGCTCCAATTATTAAGCATATACCTGGCCATGGTCGTGCCACAGAAGATTCACATCATGCTTTGCCTATTATAGATACAGAATTAAATGTGTTGCGAAAAACAGATTTTAGGCCGTTCATAAATTTTAAAGATGCGCCAGCAGCGATGACAGCTCACGTGCTTTATACCGCCTTAGATCCAACGCAGCCAGTTACAACATCACCTGCGGCAATTCAATACTTGCGTAAAGAACTAGAGTTTACAGGCCTACTAATTACTGATGACTTAAGTATGAATGCGCTGCAGGGTTCTATTGCTGAACGTGCTGATGCTGCTTTGCAGGCTGGGTGCGATATTATATTGCATTGTAATGGTAATATTGCTGAGATGGAGGAGGCAGCAAATGTGGCGTATGACTTAACACCTACACTTGCTGAACGGTTGGTGCGCCTATATCATTTTGATCAAGCTCAACCGCTAAGTTCTGCTCAGTGCCAGCTAATTAGTGCAGAGTTGGAAAAGATAATGCAAGCGCATAATCATATACGTTTGAGCGCTAATAGTTAAGGAGTAGGCAGTGATAAAAAGCCATGGTGGACGACCTAAAAATTTACCCAACTGGTTGCCTGGAGATCCTAAAGGTCCGCAGTTAGTTGCGCAGATTATACGTGTAGATCACGCTGGTGAATATGGGGCACAGCGGATATATCAAGGACAGATGGCGGTATTGCGTCATGATAAGATATATCCACTGCTGCGTCATATGTATAAGCAGGAGCAGCAACACCTGCAATATTTTAGCCATACCATAGTGCAGCATAAGATTCGTCCAACTATAATGCACCCCATATGGCACCTGCTTGGGTATGCTATGGGTTGGGTTACTGGGCGTATGGGGGCGAAAGCAGCGATGGCCTGTACTGTTGCGGTAGAAAGTGAGATAGAGAAGCATTATGCTTCTCAGTTGTGTACGCTACAACGCCATTCCTCTACTTTTCAGACACGCGAATTAGAGGAAAAGATAAAGCTTTTTCAGGCAGAAGAAGTGGAGCATCACGATATTGGTGTCACTAATGAAGCACAGCATGCCCTAGGATATCCCATTATACATGCAGTTATTGGATACCTTAGCCGTGCAGCAATATATATTTCAATTAGGTGGTAGCAAAGCCTTATGTTAGATCATAAGTCTAAAATAATAACAGATTCTCAGCTAGTACCATATCCTGTGGCTCATTCTTGGATGAGGGAACGCGTCGAGGCAATTATTGCTGGTCAGGCCGAGCCCTGTATGTGGTTTTTAGAGCATCCCCCCATATATACTGGTGGTAATAGGGCTGATCCTCAAGATGTCCTTAACCCCAGGCTCTTTCCTATATATAATGTAGAACGTGGCGGTAAATATACTTATCATGGACCAGGGCAGCGGGTAGTATATATTATGATGAATCTGAAAACATTACATAATGGCAAGCCAGATATACGCCGTTTTATTTACCAGATAGAGCAGGGGGTTATTGACGCTTTAAGGGAATTTGGTATTGAGGGCTATACTGACTATAAA
>JANPII010000024.1:0-9181 GCA_031424915.1 Pseudomonadota bacterium | reverse complement strand
CTTAGCCAATACAGACGTAATAGCTGCAGTCAATGTCGTCTTACCATGGTCAACGTGACCAATAGTACCTATGTTCACGTGCGGCTTTAGCCTCTCATATTTCGTCTTCGCCTTGCCCATTTCTCTCTCTCCTTTATTTGTATTTGCCAAATTTTATATATGTACCACAACGCTATTGGAGCGGGCGATGGGGATCGAACCCACACAGCCAGCTTGGAAGGCTGGAACTCTACCATTGAGCTACGCCCGCAAGCAATTGAGCACAAAAACCTAGTGCACAAAACAGTACACAAGTACGTTACAAAAGTCAAAACAAAAATGGTGGAGGGAGTAGGATTCGAACCTACGAACGCGTACGCGGGCAGATTTACAGTCTGCTGCCTTTGACCACTTGGCTATCCCTCCGCATATGAGCTTCGCTTTGGCGATTTGAACGCAATGCGCGCTGCATTCAAGCATAAATTCCAATCAAGTGCAAGTATTTTCTTAATAACTTTTTCGGCTATATTCTATAATTAGAAACTGAGAGGTGCTTCAGGGTGAGTTGCTAAAAAAGCAGGCAAAGATTTCCAGCTTGCAACAGCTTCGGGCTTAGTATAGGCTGTTACCTGCCGATTGAGGGCGGTCTTACCTTGAACTTGGTCAGATTCGAAAGGAAGCAGCCATAAGGGGTTAAGCTGGGTCTCAATCGGCATTCTTTTGCTTTAACATCAGCTTTATCCTATTTTTTAGTACGCTGCGAAATGCATTTAGTACAATTTTCACCCCATATTAAATTTTAAAATATTTGACGAAGAACCAAAACTTAGGTACAGTAAAAGTATAAGACATGGTTAAAAATCATAAATCAGGTTGTAGTAACAATAAATAGGAAGGCGGTATTGAGAAGAATTGTTAAATGGCTGTTTGTGTGCTTAGCTTTAGTGCTGTCTTTAGCCTATATAATACCAGAATTGGTAACACTCGAGGGTCAAAAAGAACAAATAAGTAGTGCTTTGACACGTAGCACAAATCTGACATTTCAGATAGAGGGCGACGCACAGCTTAAACTTTTGCCATGGCCACAGATACAAATTAATGATGCATATGCGAATTTATCAGATGGTACAGAAGTCTTAAAAGCCCGAGCTATAACCCTGGAAATGCCATTGATGGCTATATTTAATCTTTCAGGAACATGGCTACCTAAGAAAATAACCATGCATAATGCTGATTTTGCCTATAACACAGCCCAATTATATTGGGCTGACCTAAAACAAAAAAGCGGTATATTAGCTTTACCTGAAATCCAGTTGTATGACTCTACGGTAAGAAATTATGCCGATGGATATAATTTAAACTCAGTGAATTTTAGACTGTACCCCATTAGTATTGTGGGATCAGGAATGGGTTTGCTCACTGACTTCGAATTTGAGGAAGAACACTATGAAGTTAGCACTAAAGTTTCTGATATGCGTGAGGGCAAAACTAGCGATGTTGTATTAAAGCTACATAAGGGTGCTACCTCCCTAACAATAGAAGGTAAGGTTGATAACCTATTCTCAGCACCTCACTTAAGGGGCCTAATGAATGCAGACATACAAGATATAAACCGCGTTATGTCTAGCGATGTAGCTGTTGCAACACCCATAGCACTCAAACTAAGTGCCGATATTGATATTGCTTCTACCGGAGGGAGTATTAATAATATTAAGGTGGATTCTTCTGCTATTCATGGTGTTACAGCACAAGCTCAGGTAGATTTAAGTAAAGGCATGGATATTAAGCTGCAGGCTAATATCGAAAGCATTGATCTAAATTCTAATATGCTTGAGGCCTCAGCATCCAGTATCAAAGCCTCATCCACACAAGTCGGTCAAGGGCTTACTCAGCAGCTTGGAGTGTTAAGTGCAATACAGGCCATTATAGATAATTTTAATGTCAACTTCAGCAATGAGTTGGTGACGAATGCCCATTTTCAAGTAGATAAATTGCTATATCATGACCAAGAGATTACAAACTTGGAGATAGAAGCATATGGTATCAATGGAGATATTTCTTTAAATAAGTTTGAAGCTAATATGCCAGGCAATAGCCATTTTAGCTTGCGTGGCAATATTAGCCATAATGCGATTCGGCCAAAACTCGAAGGCAGCATTAGCTTTATTTCAAAAGATCTCAATGTATTAGCTAACTGGCTTTCCCCCGGTTCTGTTCCTGGAGCTAAATCTTTAGGTTTTAGTTCCGAAGTGTTGCTGATTCCACACCATCTGAGTCTATATAATATTGATGCAGTTATGGATAGCACACTCTTCAAGGGTGGACTTAATATCTATCATAGCCCTCAAACAAAAATGACCGTTAACAGTACACTTGAGTTGGCTAATATTGATGCCAATGCTTTAGGGCTTGATAAATATATAGAGGCCCGTGTTTTTGATCTCTTCTTGAGTGATTACGATAAAAGTGGGGAGACATTCAGTAAACTCACTCAAGACTTAAGCTGGCTTCGTAGCTTTCCTGTTAATTGGAGTTGTGACCTAGACTTAGCTAACTTCAAGCTTAAAAATCACAACTTTAATCGTCTTTTCCTATCATTTGGTCTGGAACGCAACAACTTACTGATTAGTAAAGTCATTACTGACTCTGAGTTAATAAAAATGAATGGATCAATTAACCTGACCGTACCCTCCTTTAGACCTAAGTTAGAGGGAGAGCTAAGCTTTGATTATCTTGATACTGAAATTATTAGGCAAATATTTCCTAGCTTTGATCAGCTGAATCAAGCCCTAAAAGACGATATGGCCAAAAATGGCAACCCAGTGGGATATGCTCCGGCTGATTTTAACTTTTTCGGTGCGCATAATTACGACACTTTCATTAAGCTGAATGCTAAAGACTTGAAATGGGGAGAAGATATATTAAAAAACGCTAAGGCTAATTGTATAATGGATAGTGGCACCTTTACTCTACAAGAGTTCACAGCAGATGCTTTTGAGGGGCAAGTTTCCTTAAACGCTAATATTACAACGTCCACCCCCGTTCCTAATGTCGCTGTTTCGTTTGCTTTGACCAATATAAATCCTAAGCGCCCTTCCTTTTTATTGACGGGAGCAGATAAGATGGATGGCTACTTAAGTATCAATGGGGGATTTAGCAGTGCTGGCCAAACTGTGGATATGATGTACAATAAGCTTAACGGTGAGGCTCAAGCAGCAGGGCGTAAAATAATCTGGGATGGCTTTGGTCTAGATGATATAATCACTTCGACGGAATCTGGTATACCCATGGCCGATAAAATCAAGCGTATTAATGCTTTCCTTAATGCAGGGAAGAGCGCTTTTGACACTATTCAAGGTAATATTAAAATTACCGAGGGTATTGTGGATCTCAATAATTTTACTCTTGCAAGCAGCCGTAGTAATGGGGTATTTGTAGGCAAGTATGACCTTCAAAGGCGTTTACTAAACAGTATGAGTAAGTTCTCATTTATTGCTATAGGAGATAGTATTCCTTTAAATTTGCAAATACAGAGTAAGGGCTCTATGTCAGCCTTGGAATCACAGTTTGTCTATGATTCGATAAGTAAGTATATAACAGCGCACGATAGCGGTGGTATTGACAGTGACAGCAGGGAAAGCTTAATTCGTGGCAGAAGATAGGACTTTATCTTCAAGTATACGCTCGTGATTGTAAGATAGAGATATGAATATAATGTTAGTTGAGCAGAAAGATGCGGACTATGGCACGCCTAACTGCGCGCCATAAATACTTTGCTGAAATCCTTGCTGCATCAAAACAGATACCATGCTCTCTTAGCCATAGTGCAGATTAATTACACACTTTGCTTAGCTAACCTATAGCTTAGAGCTTCAACTATGTGCAACTGGCATACCTTATCGTGGCCTTGCAGATCAGCTATAGTGCGGGCTATTCGCATCACGCGATGGATTGCGCGGCCTGATAAGTGGAACTTCTCAACATAAGCGCTTAATACTGCCCGAGAATCTGCATCTAGTTCTACTACCTTACCTAGCAGCTCACCATCAACATGCGCGTTAAGCCTTAGTCCATGTTCTTTATATCGTAGGTTCTGAATTTCTCGAGCAGTTGCTACCCTTGCCCTAACTTGCTCTGAAGATTCCGGAACTTCGTCTATATAGTCACTCAGCATAAGGTTAACAGGAGGTACTACAATGCCGATATCAAAACGATCCCATAAAGGCCCAGAGACACGGTTTTGATAATCCTGGGCGCAGCCTGGCATACGGGTGCAGTTTGCCTGAATAGTACCAAAATAACCGCATTTACATGGGTTCATTGCTGCCACTAACATGAAGTCTGCTGGATAAGTTACATGCGCGTTTACCCGTGCCACCGTAATAGTACGTGATTCAATAGGCTGGCGCAGTGCTTCTAAAACTATGCGCTGAAACTCTGGTAGCTCATCTAAAAACAGCACTCCCAAATGCGCTAATGTAACCTCTCCCGGCTTACCTTGGCGGCCACCACCAACCATGGCTGGCATAGAAGCAGAGCTATGAGGGTCGCGATAGGGCCGTTGAATTACTAAGCCTGCATCTTTGTCTAATTGTCCAGCAATGCTAGCAATAACACTTACCTCTAATACCTCCTGTGCAGATAAGGGCGGTATGAGCCCAGGGAGCCTTTTGGCTAGCATTGATTTGCCGGAGCCGGGAGGCCCTATCATCAGCAGATTATGTCCACCGGCTGCTGCAATTTCTAGAGCACGCTTGGCCAGTTTTTGTCCCTTAATATCACGTAGATCTGGCTGGGGGGAAGTATCAATATGTGCCTTAGGTTGTGGAGCATGGAGTAGCTGCTTGCCTGTAAAATGTTGAATGAGCTCCATTAATCCACTTGGCGCAATAATAGATTGATTACCTGACCATGCAGCCTCTTTAGCATTAGCTGCAGGGCAAATTAAGCCTTTATTATGCGCCAAGGCTGCAATAGCAGCAGGTAAGGCTCCAGTTACTGGGTTTATACTGCCATCTAAAGCTAATTCTCCCAGCACAATATATTCGTAAACCTCTTCTTGTGGGATAAGCTCTAGCACAGCAAGCAACCCTACTGCGATTGGTAAATCAAAATGGCTACCATCTTTAATAAGATCCGCAGGAGCTAGGTTCACGGTAATCCGTTGATAAGGCAAGCCAATAGCTAGGCTGGCAAAGGCTGCCCATACTCGCTGCTTTGCTTCAACTACAGACTTATTGGCCATCCCCACAATACTAAATCCAGGCATGCCACGAGCTATGTGCACCTGCACATCTACATCTATAGGCTCTATGCCAGAAAAAGCCAGGCCATGTACCGTTACTGTACCAGCATTCATTATCTACTCCTTCAAAAGGTAATGGTATATGAGAAAACTAAGCTGAGTTGTTGCCATAACTTGCCAATAGAATAGGGAGCTATACCCTGGGGCCAAGTATCATTGGTATTATTGCCCAATACTATGTCTAACTCCCATTTACGGTTTCCTAAACTGTATCCCGATTTAAAATATATACGATCAGTACTATGCTTGGCTATTTGCAAGGGCTTTTTATTCCAGGAGGCGTAAGAGGGAAGGCCTAGTGCTATTAGCTGCTTTTGTGATAGCAAGCCTGCTACGAAACCACGTGTCATAGAACAGAGCCCCCAAATGCGATAAAAACCTAAGGCAAGTTCTATCTCAGGGGTGGGCTTGAGCCCTACCTTAAAATCTGCCCTCCATTCGCGGTGGCGGAGATGAGGGTATAGCTTGCTATAAAAGCCGTAATCAATATACCCTGAAATAGCACCCTTAGGGCTTGTAAAAGAACGACCATAAGCTAATCCTCCGCCGATACTTTCGGCGGCTGTTATATAATAATTGTATTGCGGATAATAATTTCCACTTTGATACATAAAGCGCGCAGCTATTGAATGCCAGCTGTCTTTACTAAGCTGTGTTATAACACCTATGCGATTTTGCACCACAGTATACTGATTATTACAGCTAGCTTTGCTATGGCTTGCAGCTTGCATTACATCCATCATATTCCATACTATTGTATCATAATATAAAGTAAGGATATCAGTCAGACCGATAGTGAGTTTAGACTCAGTAGCTTGGGTATACATCTGCATATTTTGCTCAGTACCAGCGATACTGGTAGTTAAAACCGGCTCTTGAATAAAGGAGAGGCGCTTATTTTGGCTCCCAGAAGGGGCAACCCATGCATAAGCGTATGCCGTGGTAAAGTTGCAAGACAAGAATGCTGCATAGCAACAAAAACATAAAAGTACCAAGTATACCCTCTCTAAAAACGTGTGTAGAGGCTTCTTTCTAATTTTATATTTCATCATCTGTTAGCCTCCTCCCATAGTCATCAGAAAGGCGCACAATATCGTTTTCACTTAACCAGTCGCCCCTTTGCACTTCTAGCAACACTAATTCTATGACGCCTACATTAGCTATGCGATGTATTTGGCCTACGGGTATATGTATATATTGCGGTGCAGTATAAAATTGTATTCTGCTTCCTACTGTGACTTCAGCATCTCCTTCTACAATCAACCAATGCTCTTCACGATAACGATGATATTGTAGTGATAATTGTTGCCCTGGTAATATACGCATCTTTTTTATTAAGTAGCGTCGTCCATCAGTATTGAGATAAACAGCCTGACCCCAGGGTTTATATTCTATAATGTTCTGATCATCTGCTGTTGGGTGGGCTTTGAAGGATTTAAATTTTGTTCCACCAGTCAGCATCTCAGGTAGCTGATCAACCAATTCCGATAGGCCTTGGGCTTTTTCCAGATTAAGAATTAGTATAGCATCATCAGTTTCTATTAAGCCTATATTCTTAACACCAAGTGCTGCTATAAACTTTTCGCCCCACAACAAGCAATCACTAGAATCAAGCTCTATCCCAGAGCTTTTTATATATACATTGCTTTGAGCTTGAGACTTAAATTTATTATGTATATTAACCCATGAGCCTAAGTCGCACCAGCCAAAATCACCGACCGCAACAATACTATTAGACAGCTTTTCGCAAATTCCCTTATCTAAGGATTGGTTAGATATTTAAGCATAACATGCGCCTAAGTAGGAAATAGAGCCTATTTGCAAAGAGTTTGTATATGCTGCTTGCACCGCCAAGTATGTCCTAGGTGCTAAATATTGGGCTATTGCTAAAAAGCTTGCCGCATGAAATACAAATATGCCAGAATTCCATAGATAGTCGTTGCTTTCTATAAAGCGCTCTGCCTCAAAAATACTTGGTTTTTCATGGAAAGCAGCAACAAGGAAAGCGTGCTCAAGCTGCTCATAAGCTGGTCCTTTCTTTATATAGCCGTATCCGCTGTTGATGCTAGTTATATTTACCCCTAAGAAGACGAATTTGCCTTCTCTTGCAGCTTGATATGCTTGAGATATAGCTGCTTGATACCGTTTTGGCGCCATAATATGGTGGTCAGTGGGAGCCAACAGCACACATGCATCAGGGTGTTTTTTTATAGCATCTAATGCTGCGACAATAGCGCTAGCCATTGTACCACAACTTACAGGCTCTATAATGATTATAGTAGAAGCCTGAACTACGGATAACTGTTCTATGGTTATCTGCTCATAAGCAGAGTTGGTTAATATAATGGGGGGCTCAGCTATAAAGTGGTGGCGCCTCACCGTCTCCTGTAACATGCTTTGGCCATCGCAAATTTCTAAAAATTGCTTGGGTTTGTTTTCTCTAGAAAGTGGCCATAGACGTTTGCCACATCCTCCCGCTAGCGCGTATACAAATAAGTGCTCCATATTTTATCCTTATGTCTTCGCCAACTCAGCTATAGCTGATTTGACTTCTGCTTCCGCTTGATAGGGTTAAATAACAAACCCCTCTTTGTCAAGTTAGTTTTTATAATAAAATATGAAATTTAAGGCAAATAAAGCACTAGAGCTTTGATATTATTACACCTTGGCTATACAATTTTTTGTATTACTTCCCCATACTACAATCAGGATTCCATAAATATCCTAGCGGTGGTAGCGGCTTAAAAGCCGCGTAGGAGGCCTCCTAAAAAATATCATTTATCACAACATAGTTGATGACTATGCGCTATAATATTAATTAATCCCTATTATACCAAATCTAGGAAATAAGTTCACACTTGAAGCAAGAATTTTTGAGGAATTTTTGCTTATCATTTGAGACGCCTGTATTCAATATACTGGCGCGAAAATGGTATGTTAAAATTACCAAATAGGCGCCGCTTCAAGTGTATAGTTATTTCTTAGATTTGGTATTATATCATCCATTCTGCTTTAGTGCACCATGGCAGTGTTTGTATTTCTTACCAGAGCCGCAAGGGCACAGTGAATTACGAGACACCGGGGCATTGACGTCATTAGCAACAGTTTTTGCTTGTTCTGCTGTCGTATTTTTGGATGCCCCTTCGCCCATTTCTAAATGAAATGTATGACGAATTATAAGCTTAGTATATTCCTCTAGCATATGCTGGAAGAGACGGAAAGCTTCGAGTTTATATTCATTTAGCGGGTCTTTCTGAGCATAAGAACGCAAGTAAATTCCAGTACGGAGATAATCCAATGTATGAAGATGTTCTTTCCATAGATGGTCTAATGTTGAAATAAAGATATATTGCTGCGCTTCTATCAGAGCGTCGCCATACTTGATGGATTTAGACTCATAAGCTTGTTTGATTTGCTCATTTAGGAAGCTTATAATTTCATCATTGGCTACTCCATCTTTGTTTGCCAATTCAGATAATGGCAGATGTAAGTTAAACAAAGCCAAGATCTCGCCTTCTAGTCCTGTAAGATTCCATTCTTCAGGCAATGAATTGGCTGGCAGGTATGCTGCTACTAGATCCATTACTCGTTCTACACTGAACTCTAGCACTAGATCTGACAAACCGCTGGAGTTCAGAATGTCGCGTCTTTGTTCATAGATAACACGGCGCTGGTCATTCATTACATCATCGTAACGTAGTAGATTTTTTCGCGCTTCGTAATTGCGCGCTTCCACCTTCTGCTGAGCCTTTTCCAAGGCTTTGCTTACCCATGGGTGAATGATTGCTTCGTCTTCACGCAAACCCATACGTACTAACATGCTGCTAATTTTTTCTGAGCCGAATATACGCATTAAATCGTCTTCTAGAGATAGATAGAAGCGAGTTGCTCCAGGGT
>JANPII010000023.1:0-6284 GCA_031424915.1 Pseudomonadota bacterium | reverse complement strand
TTATGGGCGCAATGGGAGCAGCAAGCGCCAGTGAGCATTTTGATGAAATGCATGTAGAAGCACTTAAGCCACCAAAGGCTAAAGAGAGGGTAAAGTCTAAGGATGGATTAGAGCAGATAATGGAACAATTGCAGCAAAAGGTTCAGGTCCCTAACGAAGTAGAAGGAGCTGAAAAAGGGCAGCATGTAAAACGCTCTCAAAAGAAAGATAAGGATGAGCAGAATGTTGATGTTCAAAACTCTAAATGATGAAGGAAAGCATAAACTTTCTATATTATCCATACTGTAATAGAATTTTCACAAAGCAATTTTTTAACTGTTGTCAAAATATGCATTATATTGCGTAAATTTCCTCTTGACTGACAAGGATATTAATAATATAATTATGCCTGTTAATCGTATTAATATAACTTCTGCTACTCTTTAAAAAGCAGAAGTCGAACCAGGAGCCAATATGGAGAACTCACACAATCGTCGTCCGCAAAAGACTAAAACACCTTATAGCACTAAAGAGATTTACGGTATCACAGGACTTGCGACAACAGGCCTAGGCATAGCAAGCATCACTACTGGCTTGGGTATAGCATTAAGTGGCTGCCCTATATCAAGCCTTATGATAGGCACATGTGCTTTACCAACAGTTTTAGCTTTAACTGGAGCTGTGATAACTACAATTGGCGGAGCAATGGCCCTGACTTTATACCTAGAAGATAATCCATATATAAGACAGCTCGTAGCCTATACCGCAATCCTAATGCTGTTTGCTGCGGCTACTGGCCCTACTTTAGGTTACGCTGCATGGCACGTAGGGCTTAGCCAAGCTCTTACTGGATTTGCTGCACACACAGCACTTGCCATAGAAGCAGGCGCAGCCTTCGGTCTAGGCTTTGGGATAGGTAGTATAATTTATGGATTATGGGCATATTCTCGGATTAAAGATAAGACCCCAGGTAACTATCAGGCGTTGTACACAGGATGTAATGCAGTTATTGCAGGCGCAGCTTTTGGTTTGATACTTGCAGCCGCAACCACGTTAGGACCAGCACTAAGTATAACATTAGGAGCAGCAGGAGCTGAGATAACAGCGATGGAATGCTTTATAGCCATTATCTCAATGCTTTTAATTTTACCAATGACACAATTACTGGGAGATATAGAAGTGAAAGGGCTAGAATATTGTCCTGATATTCCGTGATTGTAGGCAGGAGGAGCTAACGGTATAATATAACAGCCAAAAGCTCTGTATTTTTTTTGCTTGGAGCCTCCTACGCTTAAGCCCTATCTTTGGCCATTTGCTACTTCTTCATGCCAATTTTAGGTTAGGTGATGTTGAAGATAGCTTAAAAGTGAAAATTATAGCATCTTTGCGAGCACCAAAGGGGCGTGGTCTTGTGATGCCGATTTTCTGCAGTTTATAAGAACTATACTTTGCTGCTTTTGAACGGGCGGTAGTTAGCCTATTGACTAAACACCAGAAATATTATATTAATAAATTATTAAGTGGATTATTTCTAATATGATGAAGTAGTGCTATTTACGAAGTTTACCTGATAAAATTCTGTTACTTCCAGAAGATAAAAAAGTAAAAAGGAGGAACTATATGGCCGATCTAAAGAAGCGAGAAGTGTTTCTCGTTTATGACGGTGCCTGCCCCCTATGTACCTTTGCCAGCCGTTATTTGCGCATACGCAAGGCAGTAGGCAAACTCACCCTAATTGATGCACGTACAGACACGACACATCCTTTAATACAGGAAATTAATACCAATGGTATTAACCTGGATGAAGGCATGGTTATTAAGTTCGAAAATACACTTTACCACGGCAAGGATGCACTGCATGTCATGGGCCTGCTTTCCACAGATCACGACTGGTTCAACCGCCTGAATGCTTTGCTATTTCGCTCGAAATACTTCTCAAACCTGTGCTATCCTTTCCTACGATTGATGAGGCGTCTAGCGCTCATCATCAAAGGCAAATCTCTTATTAAGAATATTAAATAATGGCTCTACTCCCCATCTTCCAATCAATTTTTGCCAAGCACTGGCCCGCCTTACCCATAGTAATACACAAACACTATGCTAATCGCCCTTATACAAATGACAGAGTGACAGTTGAGGGAAGAATGCAGGTAGAAATGGCATTAATATTGAGGTTGATGTCACCAATTCTGAGTATAACTGGGGTATTGGTACCATATGAAGGTAAAGACATACTTGTTACAGTACATTTCAGAAGCAGCCCTAAGGATGACTCTTATACATTCGATCGAATTTTCTATTTCCCTGGGAAAAAGCCATTTCATTTCTGCTCACATATGAAATCAGTGGGCGGTGCTGAAGTGGTGGAGTGGATGCGTATCGGAATTGGTTGGCATGCCAGCTATCACTACGAAGACGGCAAGGTGATACTGCGTCACAAGAGATATGTGGTACGCCTTTTCGGTTGGTTGGTGCGCCTACCGCTGGAGCTGCTAATAGGCAGTAGCAATGCGGTGGAGGAGGCGCTAGATGACAATACGTTTGGTATGCAGATGGATATACGCCATGCTCTGTTCGGCAAAGTGTATAGCTATAGCGGGGTATTTAAGGTGACGGAGGTGGCGCTTGACCGGTAAAGTCCTCATCCTCGGTGGCTATGGAAATTTCGGCAAACGCATCGCTACCGCGCTTATACGCCATCATATATCTGTGATTATTACCGGTAGAAGCAGAGAAAAGGCAAATACATTCGTCAGCACACTTGACCCCGCTTTTGTAAGCGTTGCCATCTTTGATGTTACCCGTGAATTATCCGAACAACTAGAAGCACTACAACCCACTGTTGTTATCAATACTTGCGGCCCATTTCAGACCAGTAATTATGATATTGCCCGCACCTGTATTACACATGGAGTGCATTATATTGATCTTGCTGATGGGCGCGAGTTCGTCACCGGCATTACCGAACTGGATGCACAAGCAAATGCTAAAGGTATAAGCGTCATCAGCGGTGCAAGCACAGTACCGGGATTATCCTCGGCGGTTATCGAGCATTATATTCATGAATTCAGCGAGATTGAATTACTGCACTACGGGATCAGCCCAGGCCAGCAGGTGGAGCGTGGCTTGGCAACAACACAAAGCATTCTTACTTATGTTGGTAAAAAGCTCAAGCCCTTTATCGGGAACAGTTATGCTTATGGATGGCAAGGTATTTATCGTCAGGAATACCCTGAACTTGGCAAGCGCTGGATGTCTAATTGTGATATTCCCGATCTGGACCTGCTACCAAAGCATTATGGCATTCGTTCCATTGGTTTTTCTGCAGGGTTAGAGCTAGGCTTTATGCATATAGGGCTTTGGATGCTCTCATGGGTAGTAAGGCTAGGCATTCCTCTTAATCTGCCACGTTATGCTGCAGCACTCTTACGCATCAGCAATTGGTTCAACCACTTTGGCACTGCGCATGGTGGTATGCATATGATCATGCGTGGCATAAACAAGCAAGGCCAGTCTCATGAACGAAAATGGTTTATCATTGCAAAAGATGGTGATGGCCCGCAAATTCCTTGCGTGCCCGCTATTGTGCTGGCAAAAAACTTAGCAACCAATGAACCTCTTAAGCCAGGGGCTTATGCTTGTGTCGGGCTGATAACGCTTGAAGAATATATGAAAGAGTTAAAGCGCTTCAAGATAAAATCTCTGGTACTTTAGAATTTTTAAAAGCGCATATTATAGCGTCACTGCGAGCACAGAAGGTGCGCGGCAGTCCAGGATACTTGCTGGATCACCACGCGCCTTTGGCGCTCGTGATGACGTTTTATGCACCTTACACCATTAGTCTATATCTGTGTTATGCGCACAAGCTATAATCAACATATTGACTGAGACCAAGAGCAACCTGGTAAACTTGTAATATGACATACATACCTATAATGGTGCTCCTATCTTCGCTTCATTTATACCATAGGTTATACCAAGCTGTATACCAGCAGATAAAACAATAACACTAGCCTGTATTAATACCGCAAAGTCTACAGCCACCAGGGGTGTTGCTGAAATGGCAAGTGTAGATAAAGATAGGATAGCAAATGTGCTGCCAAAAACAGTAGCCACTTCAAGAGCCGTAACGGCTCTGTTTTCATGAAACTTCGCTATACCGCAATATGAACAAGTGGCAAGCAACGCACCAGCAAATCCTATTCCAATGGAGCTGACTGCCAACTCTAAAGCTAAATTTTCTACTGCTTGACCTGTTATCGCTGTAATAACTTGAGGCATGATTCCTTCATGCACCAGTAACATAGCCGTACCTGTAGATAATAGCGCTCCTAGACCACTAGCTCCACTCTGTATCCATGGGGTAATTTTACCTGGCACTATTTCTGTAGTTGGTGGTACTCTACGTTCGTTTTGAAGATCAGAAGTGTCATCTCTCTCTGGTACGGTGATGCCTGGGAAACCCAAATTTTGCCTCATATTATTATCATGAGTGGGTTCTCTCTCAGATGTGCCAGTACCACTCAGCATAAATGTTCTTTTTATAGGCTTCGGGGGAATCTGAGTAGGCTTAGTATATGAGAAATTGTGGAATCCATTTAAAAACCATCTTGTCTCATTTGAGTGCTCTTGCCATTTTTTGGATTGTAGTTTTTCATGCTCTATTGTTAACTGCTCATGAGGTGTGGGATCCCCAACATTAAATAGATAGTATGCATCTTTTTCATCTTTATAATTTTTATAGATACTGCCCAATAAATAAAAGTTATGCGCATCTATAGCTTTTTGTAATACCTTCTCTCCTTTATCATTTAGGGTGTCTAAATATATAGGCTGCCCTTTAGAATAAGCGACTTTCTCAACTACCTTATATAAGTAATCTTTGCCCTTGCATGCCACACTATGCAAGATTGTGTCACCATCTTTTTTATACTTAAAGTCAAATTTTTCTAAAATCCACACTAGATTATAAAAATTATAGGGCTCTAAATCCTCTGGCTTCTGATATATACCTGTAAGCTCTCTTTCACACAGCTTAGTAATGATGTCAAATTTTGTGTCATCAGAAAGATTAGAAGCAGCAGCAACTGGATCCCAAATTGTATTATTATAAGCCACTGCAGTCAGCAACTTCACCCAATTATCTACAGAAACTTCGAGCTTTCCCATTTTACATAATTTCAAGATCAAGTCACTGTTTGCACCGCGCTCACAAGCCTCAGAAAAGAGAGCAGTGTTAAACTCTTTAGTAGGCTCAGCACCATTCAAATGTTGATCTAGCAGCTCATTTGCTAACTTTATTGACTCTGGGGAATTAATTAGATGTAACGATATATATAATTCTGAAGAAAACTTAAGAGCTTCTAATTTCTCCTTAGAAATATGAGACACGCAAGTTGAATAAAGCTTTTGTCCTATCTCAGTTATATTGCTGCCGCCAGAAGCCATAACTGCAGCTATTTGGTTGATTACTTCATCTAATTTTTGAATCCCCAGATTGCTATTTCCTTTAATTAAAGCATCTATAAGCTGTAGTGCTGCAGCAGCAGTGCTCTGTATTACACACCGCAACATGTCGTCTACTGCTAGCGCTGTGTTAGGTATAGTAAAGCCTGCTTTGCTTACCTCATTCAGCAATATCTCATTATTCTTTTGACCGGATAAAATATGTCGTAAAAATTTATCCTTTATAGCCTTATCTAGGCCCTGGATACGCTTAATACATTCCTCAAGTACTGAGGATAATGCATCTTCACTTTGACTATAGCCTTTTATATTTTCATAGACGGTAATCAAAGACCCAGCAAATGCTTCTGCATCATTAATAGGCAGGTTCTGATTATGTTTAAGCAATGCATCCACTAACTTCAATCTAGCGACATCATTTTTAACATAGCTTAGTAACTCTTCTACTGTAGCACCTACACCAAATTCTTGTGCTTCCTGTTCAGTTAACTCCCTAATATCTTTCTTACTTTTCAACCAAATATCTAGTTTTGATGTTTGCATTTCTCTACCGCTATATTAAATTTATTTCTTCTAGTTACTGGTTTATACTATAGATAGACAATATGCAATCCATTGCCTCACAAGAGAACACAAAAAGTTACAAGAAACAAAAATAATGCTAATATATTAATAACTTTTTGCGTTGGTTCAAAAACGAGGAGGGGCAAAGCAATATCAAGGTTAAACCAAGCATTTATAACCTACTATATAAACAGGCTAATAAACTATAAATTAAAATTAACTGTTCAGAGGAGAAGGTTAAAACTGTTTTAATTAAGGTCAAAAGGTTCTAATAC
>JANPII010000022.1:0-20272 GCA_031424915.1 Pseudomonadota bacterium | reverse complement strand
CAATGGAGATATGGTTGCAGCCAGAAGCTTAATGTTGGCAAATTCAGAAAACGTTCTGCACAATACCCTGAAAATGGTGGAGGTAGCCGGATTCGAACCGACGACCCTCTGCTTGCAAAGCAGATGCTCTACCAACTGAGCTATACCCCCCAAAAAGAGTGACTAAGCCTTATAAATAGCATACGCGCAGGCTCCACGCAATCAATAAATAGCGTGGAGCGGGCGAAGGGATTCGAACCCTCGACCCCAACCTTGGCAAGGTTGTGCTCTACCCCTGAGCTACACCCGCGAATGCCAGTATAATTAAGGCCACTTTTTGCCTTAAGTCGAGGGCAGTATAGCGAGAGTTGATGGCAATTGCAACTCCTTAGGAGCATTATTTTTGCAGCCAAATAAACTTCTAAGCTCCTGATTGCAAACGCTTACTAGCGCTGAATCCCTGCTTTTTCTACATCCTTATAGCTGACTGTATATTCATGTATCTCGCCTTTGCCAAGTTCCTTTGTGACAAGTTCAAAGCATTTCTTTACATCATCCTCATGATTTACAATCAGCATCGTGGCTTCTGGCAGGCAGGTACGCAATACCCGCGCCATCTGCGTCTTATTAGTAAGACTAAGGTTACTAAAAGTTTCATCAATCATCAGCACTTTAGGATTAGATAATATAGCACGCACCAAGCTGATTGCCTTGCTCTGGCCAGTGCTACAACGTGCTTCCTCATCTTTATCGATACGTTCCGCTATCTCCCCAAAATTTGCTAAATACAGCAAAGCAGAGGCGAGCGTCTTGATCTTATGGTCAAGCTCTGCCCCTTCATCCCACTGTAGTGTGCCTGAGATCTTCTCCCATTCATTATTATAGTTCTCAAATTTTGCTAGCCTTTTTTTATGTTCCTCAATAGGTTTACTTTCTTTCTTTCGGTGCTCGATTGTGGTTTGTAGCTTTTCCTTCTTTTTCTCAATCATCTCAAATAAAGCCTTACTCAACGAGCCACTATCATCTTGGATTATTAATTCACGCAAGTTTTTGCAATGATTTTTTTCTATGTGATCTCTCACACCTGCGGTGATATTACCTAAAATTGTATCTATCGGGTGATTATGATTTGCAAACATAAATGGCTCTGCAGGCACATACAGCACCCTCCCTTCGGGCATTATTACTTCCCCTGTAACATCCATAATAGGGTCTGATATTCCACGTATTGCCTTTAAGAAGGTAGATTTACCCTCTCCGTTATCTCCATTAATAAAATGCACATCTCCCACTTTAAAGCTTATATTTACTTCTGAAAGGATCTCTTGTCTTGTATGCACTGTTACATTAAGGTTTTTTACTTGAATTTCAGTGGTATTTTCATCGGGCGTTATCGTAATAACCTTACATTTTATCTTCCCTTTGAGTACTTTTAAAATTCTTTCGGTAGCAATTTGATTGGCACGGTTGGTGTTGATCATTTTATCCACCGCCCCTCTGTTCGTAATTGCCTCTAACGTTTCGCCCGCAGTTACAACACCCGCTTTTTCACTAAACCCTATAGAGCCACTATATAGACCTGTGCCAATCAAATAATAAGTGAGGGCAAAGCGCAAAGCTCCATAAATAGCCTGCCATGCTGCGCATATTTGATCCAACAGGGTGCACATACGATTTAATGCGACCCCTTTTGCACTCACTTCATCCAGCAATCCCTTAAATTCTTCCATTTGACCATTTAACATCATCGTGACGGCAGACCTTATTCCTTCATAACTAATATTGACTTCCTGATTGCCTATAACCTTAAGTCTATCTTTTAATATGGTACGTATATGGGTTAAGCCCCCATAAATAAGGTTAGAAGCTATACTAAATCCTAGTATCGCCCCTAAAAACATTGGATCTAGGTTATATAAATTAGTCAGAGCTATGGCCGTTTGTGATAAATATAATACATAGCCTACTGTGGCTTCAGCCGTACCTTCTACCATGCCACGAATATAGTTAGTGGCACTACCAGCAGTGGCCTTAGCCTCAGGATCATTAGCTAAATATATGGCGTAGGGGTTTTTAGAATTAAAGACTACATTATTATATTCTTTATGTATTTCTTCATAAATCTCTGTACCGCACTGCGCACCTACAGACTTTATGATACTACTGACTACCTGGCTAGATAAGTAGGTGACCGTATAAAGCACCATAAAATGGGCAAAGTTTTGCCATACTAAGTCTTGAAGTAAATCTGGACTACCCAAGTCTAGAAAGTTTTTAAACAAGATATCTACGTACCTAGCGGCATACAGGTTGAGATAAAATACACCAAACCCTGCGCCTACAGCGAGCACAATAGGCGCACCACTTAAGGCAGTGACTTTAGCATAAAACCACCACCGCCTTTTATCAAAGGCGTCTTTCTCTGCTAAGGACATGCCTGCCTGGTCAACATCGCCGCCCAGCTTCACCAGATCCATCATCAGATCATATCTACATTCCAGGATGGGAGCCATTACCGTATAGACCATTTGATACCCAAACCATTGGACAAATTGGCTACTAGAGTCTATTATGTCGTCAATACATGTATTTCTCATTGCTGACAGCTATAGGTAAATAAAAATAATAGAATGGTATGCCATTATATAATTATTTTACAATAAAGCAACCACGACTTTAAGTTGTAATAAAGGTGAGTTAAATAACTGCAATACATGCAAAAATTGCTGTAAAAGCAGGGGCATATTATGCTATACTCGCAGTGCCTTTGATTACAACGAAATTTATTTACAGTTTTTATGTTAGAAACACTTGCCACCATAGCCACTACTGCTGCTAGCACATTTTATGCAGTTTCTCGCGCAAGCTTTATTATATATGTATTGGGCACATTATTACCTCGCACTATAGATGCAGCAAAAACTTGGGTATGGTACATCCAAGATTGGTTTACATACACCACTGATCCCTTGCGCAACGTAGTACAGGATATGAAGGAAGTAGAGCAATATCACTGGGCTTTATTACCGATACTATTGAAATCACATACCAACTTAACGCATATCGATACACAATATGTCGCCTCTATCTATCAATCTATTCTTCAGGAGCCTGATCCTGTTGTGGCCTCTTTAGGCAAAGCTGTGTTGAAGATGGCCGCCACCGATGTAGATTTTTCTATAGACTTCACTAGTTATATGGGGTGGTACTTGCATAAAGTGCAGATAGACCAGATCAATACTAATAATACCTATAACAAAAATTTATATGGGACTCCTAATACCCAGTTTATGATCCAACACAAGCAAAGCGTATATATCTATAATGATAGTAGCACCAGTAAATATGCTAATCAGATTGCCATTATGCCCAGCGAAAATACAGCTTATAGTCAGATTGCTTTGAAGTCTGAGCTAATGCGTGAGCATACAGCTCAAATAATGCAAGCTCTATTTCACAACTTCGCTCGTCCATATGGATATGAGCATGAAGAAGTATATCGGTATCATACAGCAATACGCCAAATGTTAAAAAAGGCAGCATCCCTTAGCTCAGTACATTTAAGCATCAATCTAGATGCTATAGATAACTTGAAATTAGCACGCCTAATCTTAGATCAGGCAATTTTGTCAAACGATAATACACGCTATGTGCTAGACTCTTATGCTAACTCTACAACTGAGGAACAAGCCGATATTGAAGTAATTGCCAAATTCGTGGCAATGCATACCAGCCATACTTATAGTGGTGAAGTAGCAGAGATTATGGCTCCTATAGCTTATTATTGGGAGCATGATATTGCTCCACGTTTAGCAGACTACACTCAAGATTATGTTACTGCCCTACTTACCTATGCCAATGATGTTGCACATGATAGTGGATATATAGCTGCCGGACTACCAATTGTAGGAGCACCATTGGTATTAGAATGGATGTGATTGTTGTCAAGTCGCTTTTTGTTTGTTATAATTCCTACTCATCAAGACTTTTCTAGTAGGTACAATATGCGGTGTCCATTTTGCAACCACGCAGATACCCTAGTACATGATAGCCGTCCCTCTGAGGATCGAGCTACAGTAAAGCGCCGCCGTAATTGCCCTAAATGCAAAGGACGTTTTATGACGCTTGAGCGTATTGGAACACGTAGCATTAAGGTGGTGAAACATAACGGCAATGTACGGCTCTTTGATGGCAACAAAATTATTCGCTCTATGGAGCTAGCGGCCCGTAAACGACCTATTACCTATGAACGGCTGGAAGAGGCCTTAGGATCTATTATACTTAAATTAGAACAATCTGGAGATGTTGAGGTTTCAACTAAGAAGATAGGGCAAATGGTAATGGCCGAACTTTCAAAGATCGACCCAATAGCATATATACGGTATGCCTCTGTTTACAAAAACTTCAAAGAAGTGGATGACTTCGGCAAGTTCATTGAACATTTCAAGGTGGAACCAGATGCCTAGTCCTATTATAATGTTGGCTGCAGGCGGCACTGGAGGCCACGTCTGTCCAGCATTAGCAGTAGCTGAAGAAATTGCCGCACAGGCCAAACAAACTGCCTTGTTAGTCTGCGATGAACGAGGGGCTCGCTGGTTAGGCTCGGCACCTAAGGACTTGCATTATTATGTAATACCAACAGCACGCTTATCTAACATTCAGGGCTTGCTAAGCTTTGCTTGCGCTTTCGTAAAGTCTTTGGTAGCTGTTCGTAAAATCATTAAAGAAAACAGGCCACACGTGGTAGTGGGTTTTGGGGGATATCCAGCTTTGCCGGTACTGTTAAATGCCTTGGTAGCTCGCATACCTTTTATTATACATGAGCAAAATTCAGTCCTAGGTCGGGTTAATAGGTTATTTGCACCTGCTGCACTTCATTTAGCCCTTTCTTTTCCTAATACCAGAGGAGTTACAAACAAGCTGATCTCTAAGGCTAAGATAACAGGAATCCCGGTGCGGCACAGCTTTAATATAGCAGCAAAAGTTAAGAAAAAGCAGGATAACTCTACTTTTAGGATATTGGTATTAGGTGGCAGCCAAGGCGCCGAGATTCTGTCTCGCCTCACTCCACAAGCTCTTTCATTGTTGCCCGAAGAGGAACGGTGTAGGCTTTGGGTCACTCAACAAGCTAGACCTGAGCTAGTTACTTCTACCATAGAACAGTTCGAGAAATATGGAATAAAAGCGGAGGTAGAAAGCTTTTTTGATAATGTCCCTCAGCTTATTATGACACACGATATTATTATTGCCAGAGCAGGAGCATCTACCATCGCAGAAATTACCACACTGGGAGCGGCCTCAATTCTAGTGCCATATGCAGCCGCGAAAGATAACCATCAGTATTATAATGCACAGTACTTATGCAACAATAATGCGGCCTTGCTTATGCTTGAGGCGGAGGCAAAGCCGGAGCGCTTGGTGCAGCTAATCTTAGAACTGATGCAAAACAAAGGGCTCATCTCTACACTTAGAAAAAACTCCAAAAAACTGGCTTATCCAAACGCAGCTGCTTCTTTATGCAAGCTATTGCCGACATACCAAGAGTGAATGTTCCGTACCTTCGTTCTATGGAATAATTTCTGGTAGCATGTTTATCCTCACTTTAAAATTTAAGACTTAATCCGATGCCAAATTGTTCTCGGGAATCATAGTTCGCGGCAATGTATAATTGCTTGGTAAGCGCATAATTAATACCTAATGTATATTCCTGATCTGTGTTCCATTTCCAATCAAATGAGGTCCTATCTGCAAGTTGATGCTGATTGCCCAAGCCAAAACGAGGCTTACCTCTTGTGTTTAATCTTAAGTCTGCCTTAATTAGCAAGGGCAAGGTATATTCAATACCTATTATAGCTTTGCCAGAGGCTTCACCTTTCTCTTTCTTGAAGTTTCCCCCAATATATAAGCCTAAGAACTGAGAGACGTATCTTTGATACATTGCTTCGACTTCATAATGTTTTTTGTAGTTATGACGAGCATCAAATGAGATATTATCATTGTTTCTCATAAATTTCGTAGTGGTGGTTCCAAAGTTAGAAAAGCCTTCTATTTTGGCCATATTAAACCACTGATTCCCATGTTCAGCTGAGTGATCATCAGCATGATCCATAACATCATGGTCAGGTTTTGTGCCTTCATAGTTAATGATGCCGCCCATACCTAATTTCATATGATATAAATTATGACAGTGAAATATCCAATCTTTCTCTTCATTTGCCTCGAATTCAATTTCAACAGTTTCAAAGGGAGCAACGTTTACGGTATGTTTTAATGGACTATAATCTCCCTGGCCATTGAGAACTCTAAAGAAGTGCCCATGTAGGTGTATTGGATGGTGCATCATTGTTTTATTGTTCAAAATGAATTTGACGCTTTCCCCTTTTTTAATCGTAATTTTATCCGATTCATAAATTGGAGTATCATTGATAGTCCAAACATACCTTTCCATTGATCCAGTTAATCTCAACATAACAGACCGCCTTGGATTGTTTTCAGGGAAAGTGGTTATAATAGGAGATTTAAGCTCTTTATAGTTATTTAAGAAATCTATATGAGGCAAAGTCTTGGCTAGAGTAGATGGCTTGATATTCATCTGCATTCCATGATGTTCATCATGATTCATGCCAGGCATAGCATTCTTATTCTTTAATTGTGATGAATGCCCACTATGATTCATTTCTGTGGAGCTACCATGACTGCTCTTTATTTGCATTTGGCTCATATCGTGCATACCACTCATCGATCCATGATTCATCAACACTAAGTTTGGTTTAGGAAATGTGGGCGCTGGTATTAACTCTCCATGGCCTATATGAGCAGTTGCGTATCCCGTACCATCTTCTGCAGAAGCTCTAAATTCATAAGTCTTATTGTCGGGCACTGTTACAATGACATCATAGGTCTCAGCCATAGCAATTCTTATGCGTTGCTTAGTAAATGGCACAACTTTCATCCCATCCGCCTCTATAACCTTCATAGGCCCCCCAGAATATTCTAAGATGAAATATGATGAAGCAGCCGCATTAATAAGTCTGAGCCTAATCTTAGTACCTGGTTTGGCATGATTGAGACTTACTGATTGTTTGCCATTAATTAAAAATGCGTCGTACCCTATGTCTGATAAGTCCATTGGTCCCATTCTATTTAAGACATTGTTAAACCTTAACTTAACAGCTTCTGAGCCATTTGCTAAAACTTTAGCCCATGATTGAACCGAATCTTTTTTGAGGGCATAATAGTCTGGGTCTTTTTTAATATTAGCAAGAACCTGCTCTGGCTTTTCGTCGGTCCAATCCGAAAGAACAATAACATGCTCCTCATCATAATCTTTGAAGTCATGTTCTGAAGTAAGTATAATTGAGCCATAGAGGCCTTGTTGTTCTTGTAGGGCTGAATGCGCATGATACCAATATGTCCCACTGTGTTTAACTGGGAATTCGTAAATAAGACTTTGCCCTGCTTTAATAGGGGGGGTGGTAATGTAAGGAACACCATCCATACGATTTGGCACTAATACTCCATGCCAATGTATTGAAGTCTCAGTATCTAGATTATTTTTCACTTCAATATGTAGGATGTCTCCAACTTTAGCTTTTAGCGTCGGTCCTGGGATGGAGTTATTTATTGTCAGGCCGAGGACCTCTTTATCTGTGATTTTAACTTTTTGTTGGTTTATAGTAAGCTTGTAATCAATTAATTGCGCATAAGAGGCAGGTGCAATACTTAAGTAGTAAAGCGTCAGTAGTATCAAAACAATTTTTTTTAACACTACCCCTCAAGCCCCCTATAACTTTCCTTACTTAACGTAGCTCTACTTGAAATAGAGCTTATTATATTGAGTTAAGGTTGCAAACATCTTCTTGTCAATGCTATTTCCAGTTTCAGAGACCAAAGCTAGAGGCCTACGGTGTACATAATATTCTTTGTAGGTCGCGTGCCTTAAAGTTCTATTTACTTATATGAACTGCCTTTGAGGCTGCTATAATTTGCTTTACCATTGCTACAACACTATGCATATCTAAACCTGCCTCAGCATACATTTGATCCATAGTACCATGATCCAAAAAACGGTCTGGAAGACACATTGTACGAAAATACAGGCCACGATCAAATGCCCCATCTTGAGCTAAAGTGTGTGCTACTAAGGCGCCAAATCCTCCAGTTGAGCCTTCTTCTATGGTGATCAACGCCTCGTGATTACATACTAATTCCTTCAGCAAAGCCTCATCCAGCGGTTTGGCAAAGCGCGCATCGGCAATGGTAATATATATTCCTTCAGTTGCTAATGCCGCAGCGGCTTCTTGCACTACCTGCAGTCGTGTCCCCAGCGACAGTATAGCAATACGCATACCATCAGTTCTACCTTGACATATTATACGGCCCCGTCCTATAGCAAGAGGTTCAAGATTAGCAGGCATCGAAATACCAATGCCATCACCCCGAGGAAAGCGCACCGCTGATGGTCGGTCGTTAATATGATAGGCAGTAAGTATCATGCGCTTGAGTTCTAGCTCATCAGCAGGAGCCATCACCACGAAATTTGGCAAATTTGCTAGATACATAACATCAAAAGACCCAGCATGCGTTGGCCCATCTGCTCCAACTAAGCCAGCGCGATCAACAATAAAGCGAACGGGTAATTTCTGAATCGCTACATCATGTACTACTTGATCATAAGCCCTTTGCAAGAAGGTGGAATAAATTGCAACAAATGGCTTGATGCCTTCTACTGCTAAGCCTGCAGCAAAAGTAACAGCGTGCTGCTCAGCAATTCCTACATCATAGGTACGATCCGGGAAATGGTTAGCAAAGAGATTCAAGCCAGTGCCCGAAGGCATGGCGGCGGTGATAGCTACTACTAACTTATCTTGTTGCGCAATATCAATTAAAGTTTCAGCAAAAATTTTGGTATAGGCGGGGGCCGATGACTTTGGCTTATGCTGTACTTTAGTTTCTAGGTCAAATTTATTTACTGCATGATAGCATTCTGAGGAAATTTCTGGAGATTCGAAGCCTTTGCCCTTTTGGGTTTTAACATGCAATAAGATGGGGCTATCTATCCCGTGCGTTGTTTTAATGTTGTTAAGAATTGGCACTAGTTGCTCCAAGTCATGGCCATCAACCGGTCCCACATAATGGAAGCCCATTTCTTCAAAAAAATTGCCACCATTGGCGCAGTCCTTCAGGTATTTTTTGGTTTTTTTGGCAAATTGTTCTAGTGGCTGGGGCATATGGTGAACTAGGCCTTTAGCTAAGCTACGAATTGAGATATATGGCTGAGAAGACATAAGGCGGCATAAGTACCCACTCATCGCTCCAACTGCAGGAGCAATAGACATTTTGTTATCATTGAGTATAACAATCAGGCGGTTACGCAAGTGGCCGGCATTATTCATCGCCTCATACGCCATACCTGCGCTAATAGCGCCGTCCCCAATCACCGCAATAATATTCCTCTCTTCGCCTTTCATGTCACGGGCTAAGGCCATTCCCAAGGCAGCAGAAATGGAGGTAGAGCTATGTCCTACACCAAAAACATCATATACACTTTCACAGCGTTTAGGGAAGCCAGCCAGGCCACCACTTTGTCGTAAAGTATGTAGCAAATGTTTGCGTCCTGTTAGTAATTTATGTGGGTAGGTCTGGTGTCCTACATCCCATACAATATAATCATGCGGAGTGTCAAATACATGGTGTAAGGCTAGAGTCAGCTCAACCACTCCAAGTCCCGCGCCCAAGTGTCCCCCAGTTTTCGCAACTGTAGCAATAATTTGATGTCGAACTTCATTGGCCAGTTGTTTAAGCTCAACAATCGACAAGTCTTTAAGGTCTGATGGATATAAGACTTGTTCTAATATATTGCTGCTAGTAGCAAGCGTTGTCTGGCAAGTAGTATGAACCAAGTGACCCTCGCTATGTGGACTGAATTGCATCGCATTATATCATAAAGGTACAACAACAGATAGCAGTTTTTGCTATTTGTAAATTCAAGCTAAAGGTGCCCTAGACTTGCCTATTCTCTAACGTACAGGTGAAATGTCAGTAGAATGCAATTGGTGCAAAGCCAAGGCTTGTAATAAGCCCAATATTACTGGTGCAGCAATTTGCACCGTTGCTAGAATGGCCACATCAGTAGTCAATAAAAGTGTGGCAGCAACTATCCCACTGCTTACAGCACAAGTAGTAAAGCAGGCTAAGCCATCTAGGACCCCAAATTTTTCAAATTCTAAAATGCCTGCAGTAAAGTGCTTATGATATGTCCAAGTTACAATACCAGCTAATACCACATCTGCTACACCAGAGATTAGGCCCTGGCCTATAGCAGCAAGAGCGATACCCCCTACTGGTGAAGATATAGAAGCCATTATAGTTCCTGGCAACCCAATATGCTGCATTAGATACATTATTCCTACACTACCTGCCATTGCTGTAAAACTGGTAAGACAACTAAGAGCTACCATCCTTCTCTTTTCATTTCTATCCTCTGGATGAGGCTGCTGAATATCTGCTTGGTCTTGAGGGGTATCCGCTTTTGGCGAAGTCTTAAGTGCATTTATATCGTTTATGCGCTTTTCGAGATTTGCTTTAGCTTCTGAACCACATGTTTTATGTAGTGCCTCAATAGGAGTACATTTCTCATTGTTTATAATACCAGGGTTTATCTTATCGTCTTGAAGCAGTAGGTCTGCTACTTTAATATAGCTTTTCTTAAGGGCTAGATGCAAAGGTGTATATCCCTTCTCATCTATGCAGTCTATATTTATTCTAGGATAGTTCATAAGTAGTTCTGCCATTCTTAAGCGCTCACTATGTTTTAAGCCATCTAAGGGTGGTGCCATACTAGCCACCTGGTGTAGCGGTGACTCTCCATCAGTGTCCTTAAGGTTTGGATTAATTTTTGGATCCTTGAGAAGTAGCTCTACTATATTTGCGTGGCCCTTTCTAATTGCAATATGTAATGGCGTCTCGCCTGCACTTTGAGTGTTTATATCAACTTTTCCTGACTCAAGTAGTAACTTCACTATATTTGTATGGCCTTTTTCAATGGCAATATGTAATGGCATCACTCCCCTTTCATCCTCAGCATCTAGATGAGCTGAGTCTGGTGATAGGTGCATTAGCTGTTGCATCAACTCTTGGTTACCTGCTTCAGCTGCTATGTGAAAAGGATAGGGGATTTTTTCTTTTATCTCATCAAGGCTCTCTTTTCCTTTAAGCATCTGCTCTAATGCTTTAAGATGATGGTATGGACGAGTAAGTAGTGTTATTTACTTACTACCGTGGTCAAGGATATAATCCTGCCACATATTATAAATATAATTTAATAATAAGAGAGGTCCATACCATGAAAGATATTAGCATATTAGGCATAGATTTAGCAAAAACAATTTGCCATATTGTTGGCTTATATAAAAATGGCAAAAAGATTTTAAGTACAAGATTACATCGAAAGGATTTTGAAAGAGAAGTAGAAAATCAAGTACCAAAGACTGCCATTTTGGTAATGGAAGCATGTGGTACATGTCATTATTGGTCGAATAGATTTATAGCCTTAGGTTATCAGGTAAAGCTATTGAAGCCAATTGATGTAAAAGCTTTTGCCAGAGGTAGGCAAAAAATGACATTAACGATGCTTTAGCAATAGCTAGAGCTGGGAATGATTGTGAGATTAAACCAGTTAGAATAAAAACGAGAGTAGAACAAGAAATTATCTGGTTACACAAGCGCAGACAAGAACTTATTAGACAAAGAATAAAAATGAGTAATTCATTGATGAGCTCTCTACTTGAGTTTGGCTTTTATATAAAAATGGCAAAAAGTAAATTTGCTAGAGAAGTAGTAGGTTTACTAGAACAAGCCTATGAAGAAGGTTACTTTAGTAAGGTAATATATAAAGAGATGAAAATCATAGCATATTCTATTAATAATGTATTGGAATTAGAATTTGAAATGGATAAAAAAATAAGGTTACTTAATATTGAATCAAAAGAAGCAACTTTGTTAAAAACGATTCCTGGAATTGGCGAGATTAATGCAAGTATATTAAGTATAGCATCTTATGATCATTATGATGACAGCTGAAGTTTTGCGGCAAGTTTTGGTTTGGTGCCAAAACAAAACAGCACTGGAGGAAAAGTTATTTTAGGTTCTATTACCAAAAAAGGTGATAGATATATAAGAACTATGCTGATTCAAGGAGCAAGATCAATAATAATCAGAGCGAAGATCTCAAAAGACCCAACTGATAAATTAGTTATTTGGGCAAGTGGGTTATTGAGCAGAATGAGTTTTAATAAAGCCTGCGTAGCAGTGGCAAACAAATTAGCAAGAATAGCATATGTATGTGTTACAAAAGGGCAAGCGCCTAATCCAGAACGAAGTGCAATTAGTGGAGTGTATGCTGGATGTTAATAATTTGCATAGAGTGGTTTTATATGCAAATTTGAGTTAAGTTAAAAACCAGAAAGCGAAAGTAATTGGAGATAATAAACGGGCATTCCAGAAACAATCCGATATTTTGTGTCAAGGCTCATAGAAGCCGTTAAGTTGAGAGGAACTCCAAGGATGTGTAAGTAGAATGCGAATAACATTATGGCACTTCGATGCCGAATATATGACAGCTTTCTTTTATTGCTCCAGCACTATTTTTTATTGACTCTACTTACTCGTCCATATATGACGCCACTCGCGTGAACAATTGCCTTGGTCATTGCACTAAACAAACTTCATAATAACAGTATCAAGGCCCCCGAAATAAACTTCAGCCAGCTATTAAGCAGCAGTTAGCATAGTAACACTAGATATCAGCACTACCCAGCCTAAAGATATAGGCAAGAATACTTTCCACCCCAAACGCATTAGTTGGTCATATCTATAGCGTGGGAATGCAGCCCGCACCCAAATAAAGATAAAGAGGCAGAGCATAATCTTTAGTATGAACCACACCATACCGGGGACAAAACTCAGCGCTTGTATCCCAAATGGAGGTAACCAACCTCCCATGAACAGAATCGCAGTCATTGCACTCATAATTATCATATTGGCGTATTCCCCGAGGAAGAATAGGGCAAAAGTCATAGATGCATATTCAACGTTATAGCCGGCAACCAGCTCAGCTTCAGCTTCTGGCAAATCAAAAGGATGGCGATTAGTTTCAGCTAAGATAGAGATAAAGAAAACGACCATCATAGGTAATAACAGCAACTCCATATAGAGTGGCATGTTCTCATGAGCACGTACAATATCACTTAAATTCAATGATTTGGTTACCAATAAAGCTGAAATAATAACTAAACCAATGGATACCTCGTAGGAAACCATCTGCGCTGCCGAACGAATGGCGCCTAAAAATGCGTATTTTGAATTACTAGCCCAACCAGCAATCACCACTCCATAAACTCCTAAAGAAGAAATAGCTAGCAGATAAAGAATACCAACGTTTATATCGGCCAGTACCATCCCATCATCAAATGGGATTACAGCCCATCCAATCATCGCAAGGGTAAAGGTAATCATCGGTGCTAATACAAATAACACCTTGTTCGCTTGGCTGGGGATAATAGGTTCTTTAAACAGCAACTTTAAAGCATCAGCAATGGGCTGTAACAGCCCCACAGGCCCCACTACGTTTGGACCGCGACGTAGCTGCATAGCACCAATAATCTTACGTTCTGCCCAAGTTAAATATGCCACACATAATATCAGAGGTATCACCATCGCTAGTATTTTTAATACTATCCCACCAATAATCGGCAGCGCATCCATCAACTCGCTCATTAGCTGAACCATTCATGTTACTTCTTCCTTAAATAGGTACACCATATCTAGCGTAAACACAAGAGTGATAGTGATACCACGACACTCTCATAAATATGCTCTATATATGTTATAGCAAGTTTAGGAAATAAATTAGCATTCGAAATCAGCAGAGCGGGCTAAAGCCTCTATATCTTCTAAGTTTTGCTCCCATTGTCTCAGCTTTTTGGCAATACGATCTACAGCTAGACTTCCTAATGGCACGCGCAGCGGTGGATTTAGCATATCTGTTATTTACAATAGGATCTGTGCTGCTTTATATGGATCACCTGGCTGCGCACCATTCATATGGTCCATATATTGACGCGTAGGACCAACTGTTGCACGATAGTCATCAAGTTCAGTCATATTATCTACTGAACGACCAGCAAAGTCAGTGCGAAATGGTCCGGGCTCTATTAGAGTAACTTTAATTCCTAGCTCAGCAACTTCCAATGCTAGCGCTTCAGATAATCCTTCTACTGCATATTTAGTGGCATTATATATCCCAAGCCCTGGTGTTGACATTACTCCAGCTACTGATGACATGTTGATTATATGCCCCCCACGTTGCTTGCGCATAATAGGTAGCACCGCCTGAGTCATTTCAATCAGGCCAAAAACATTTGTATCGAAAAGTGAGCGGATATGCGCCATATTACTTTCTTCCAACGCTCCCACCATCCCATAACCTGCATTATTTACTAACACATCAATGCGTTTAAAACGCTCTTCAGCTGCAGATACTGCATTACGAATATTTTCTGAATTGGTTATATCTAGCTGCAAGGTAAGTAGCTCAGCTTCTGGGTGCTTATCTGATAATCTATATAGCGCCTCTAAGGATTGAGGTTGTCGCGCAGTAGCAACTAACTTTACCGGTATTTTTAACAGCGTTTCTGCAAATACCCGGCCAAACCCTGTAGAACAGCCAGTAATAAACCATACTTTTGACATCATTAGCCCTGAAAATATTCCTTGAATAAGAGGTAGCCTTACTTAGTAGAAATGTCAACACGCCTTCTGATCATTTTTAGTGTCACATAAAGCATTGATTACTCCATGCAGGGTGCGCACCTCCTGCTCGGTAAGAGAGGCCTTGATGAAAGTATTGTGTATATTGCGCAACATCCGCTTCTTTTTTTCTGCTACCTTAAAAAAGCCAGCATGCTCCAGCTCTACTTCCAGATGGCTAAGTAACTGTGTGATCGCCACCTTGCTGGCACGCATGCCTCGAGGTTTTGGAGGCTTTACTTCATTTACGCTACAAGACCATTGATAAGCCATTACTGCTACAGCTTGCGCCAAATTTAGGGAGGGATTGAGTGGAGATGTGGCAATAGTAGCAATAACATCTGCCAGTACTAATTGATCGTTGCTGAGTCCAGAACGCTCACAACCAAACATAAAGGCGATATTGTGTTTATGAGCCAATTCTTTACGCATTATTGCTGTTGCTTCTAATGGAGTCACAACTGGCTTTTCTAGCTCCCGGCTACCAGCACTAGTAGCAACCAGATACTGAACATCAGCAAGCCCTTGGCTTAAAGTTTCAAAAACCTGCGCTTGTTCCAAAATAAAAGCCCCATGTGCAGCCATTTCTATGGCTTTAGAATTGGGCCAACCATCGCGCGGCGCAACTATACGCAGGCGATCTAGTCCAAAATTGCTCATGGCGCGAGCAGTAGCCCCAATGTTCTCACCCATTTGCGGTTCTACTAATATAACAATTGGTGTGTTCATATGTTGCTATTTAAGCTTCTGCTGGAGCTATGATGCCATTTTAATTTCTATACCTGTGGAACCAAAACCGCCTGTGCTACGTTCAGTATCGGGCAGCTCCTCAACTATATTCCAATTAACACGGCTATATCTAGCTACAACCATTTGGGCTAAGCGCATACCTCTGGTGACTATGAAGTCTTGATCACTCAAATTTATTGCCAGAACCTGGACTTCACCACGATAATCCGCATCAATGGTGCCAGGAGAGTTAGGCATACTGATCCCATGCTTTAACGCAAGTCCAGAACGCGGACGAATTTGTGCCTCATAACCATCAGGTAAAGCAATGCTAATTCCTGTGGGCACTAGTACGCGTTCCATAGGACGGATCACCATATCTTGTTCAACAGCAGCTAGCAAATCTAGGCCTGCACTGTGTATGGTAGCATAAGTCGGTAGTGGCAGGTCACCTAAATTAGGTAGCCTTTTTACAAGCAAGGTAACATTAGACATTGTGGCTTTTCCCAAATCTATAATTGTGATATAATACTGTCGAAGATAGTATAACAACCCAAACCTATAGTAAAGATATGAGTAGTGATATAATTAGTTTAGGCAAAAAGCTAACTATAGTGGAAGAGCCTGATCCAAGACTACATAAGAAATCAACGGCTATAAGTGAAGTCGATGATTCTATTCGCCAGCTTATGGCAGATATGGTAATAACCATGATTGAAGAAGATGGAATAGGACTAGCTGCTGTGCAAGTCGGAGTGATGAAAAATATAATTGTAGTGGATGCCGAGTCTTGTTGCAGGCGTGATGACGCAAAAGAGTTCATTCCAAAAGACAAATACTTAGTTATGGCCAATCCAGAAGTTGTAGAATTAGCGCCTGAGCTATGCCCTTATGAGGAATATTGCTTATCTTACCCTGGTTTAGGGGTAACTATAGATCGTGCAAGATGGGCACGTATACGTTATTTAGACTACTATGGCCAGCTACAAGAAATTCAGGCCTACGGTTTATTGGCCCGTTGCATCTTACACGAAATAGATCATACCCAAGGGAAAGTGATTGCCGATTATCTCTCCCCACTAAAGAAGAAGATGGCACTAAAACGCTTTGTGAAGCGCAGTAAGTTGGCAAATACGCAGAATGTTCGATAGTAAAATACCAGCTAAACTTGGTATTTTCAACCCAAAATCGGCGTGATATCCCTTATTACCGGGGCAAACTCCGTAACCACATCTTGGTATAATTGACGCTTAAAGCTCACTATTAGGGAGCATAAATCTTCGATTTCAGACCAGCGCCATTCCTTAAACTCTGGGTGAGAAGTGTGGATATTTATATCCCCATCATCTCCCACAAATCGCATTAAGAACCATTTTTGACGTTGCCCTATATATTTACCATCCCACAGTTCGTACGCAATTTCAGAGGGTATATTATAAGTATACCAACCAGATGACTCGGCGACTATCTCTACTTTATCTGTACCTATCTCTTCTTTTAGCTCACGCAGTGCGGCAACTTGCAGATCCTCTTGTGACTCAACCCCACCCTGGGGCATCTGCCAAGCTATCTCGCCGACAGTATCGAGGCGTAACCCCACAAACACTTTTCCGTGTTTGTTAAAAACCATCATGCCGACTCCTAAGCGCATTTTCAAAAACCCATACCTAAGAAATTAGAATGGAATGTCGTCATTCAAATCTTCAACAGGGTAATTAGGCGTGTCGCTTTGTTGCGCCCCTCCAGAATAACCACCACCAGTATTATGTTCAGCACTTTGCCCGCCCTTACTATCTAATAAAACTATGGTGCCAGTATAAGCCTGCAATACAACCTCAGTAGTATAACGCTCTACCCCACTGTTGTCTGACCATTTCCTAGTTTGCAGCATACCTTCAACATAGAGGCGAGAGCCTTTGTGCACATAATTTTTAATCAAGTTAACCAGCTGCGCAGAAAATATTACGACGCGATGCCACTCTGTTTTTTCACGACGTTCACCAGTTGTTTTATCTTTCCATACATCTGATGTAGCCAGCGAAAAAGTGGCGATATCCGCCCCATTTTGGGTACTCCTAATCTCAGGCTCACGCCCTACATTTCCTATTAAAGTAACTTTATTTAAGCTTCCTGCCATAACTCCCTCCATATATACACAAGCCCCGACTTTCGGGTCACATTCACCGTTATAGAGTCATATGCTTACTAAAGTCAATTAGGCTGTTGCTGATTTAATGTAGATATTTCATCCCTCACTATAATTTTAGGTTCTAGCTTTGGCTTGCAGGCAGAATTTGTATGCAATATAAAGTTGCACATGGCCTAATAAATACCTATTATCCGTGATTAAAAGAGCAGGAGTTTTGCAGTGAACATATTCCATCTATACAAGAATCAAATACTAGCTGAATTACAAAAGATATACACAGTAGATCAAGCCATTTTAGCCCAAATAACACTTGAAGCCCCCCGTGATCGCAGCCATGGGGACTTAGCGCTGAATGCTGCATTAATACTAGCTAAACCTCTAGGAAAAGCACCACGAGATCTAGCGCAAGAGATAGCTATTAATCTAACTAATACTTCAGATTTTGCATCCGTCGAAATAGCCGGCCCTGGTTTCATCAATATCCGTTTGGTAAATAGGGTATGGACCGGAGTTTTAGAAACCATTCGGGATTTAGGCTCTCGCTATGGCCAAAGTAATATAGGCAAGGGTGAGGCAGTAAATATAGAGTTTGTCTCGGCAAATCCCACTGGCCCAATGCATATTGGTCATGCCAGAGGGGCGGTGGTCGGCGATGTTTTGGCTAATTTACTCAATCATTGCGGCTATAATGTAACTCGAGAATACTACATAAACGATGCTGGAGCGCAGATAGAGGTGCTGGCTCGCTCGTTATTTATACGTTACCAACAACAATGTGGCATCGCCGCAGAAATCCCTACAGGTTGTTACCCAGGAGACTATCTTATTCCGATAGCAGAGAGCTTATATCAGCAACATGAAAAAGGCTTGTTAAATATGCCACAAGACAAGTGCACAGCCTTACTAGGTAACGTGGCAATCAAAGCTATGCTTGAGCTTATTCGTGCGGATCTCAGCTTACTCGGAGTGAGCCATGATGTCTTTCGTTCAGAGCAACATGACATAAGGGACCGTGGCAAATTAGCCGAAGGCATAGGCGTTCTTGAGAAAAAAGGGGTGATGTATCGCGGTATGTTAGAAGCCCCAAAAGGCAAGACCCCGGAAGACTGGGAGCCACGTGAGCAGTCAATATTCAGGGCAACTGATTTTGGGGATGATGTAGACCGCCCAGTTCAGCGCTCTGATGGGACATATACTTATTTTGCTGCTGATATTGCGTACCACTTGGACAAACTACAGCGTGGATTTAACAATATGGTGGTGTTACTAGGAGCTGATCATGGGGGCTATATTAAACGCCTTAAAGCCGCCGTTTCAGCTCTAAGTGATGAACAAGCACATATTGACATCTTAATTAACCAGCTAGTGAACCTGTTGCAGGATGGGCGTCCTTTCAAGATGTCTAAGCGTGCGGGGAATTTTGTAACCGTACGCGAAGTCCTAGATCTATTGGGCAAGGATATCTTGCGCTTTGTGATGCTAGGAAGGAAGTGCGATACTACATTAGATTTGGACTTTGCTAAGGCTAAAGAACAAAGCAAGGATAACCCGGTATTTTATGTGCAATATGCTCATACTCGCGCTTGTTCTGTTTTAGCAAAGGCGCAAGAGGCTGATATTACTCTGGGTGATATAGTCCAATATGATAAATTGACACATAATAATGAATTGGCAGTAATCAAAAAAATGGCTGAATATCCTCGTATAATTGAAGGAGCAGCGTTAGCACATGAGCCACATCGTTTGCCATATTATCTATATGAACTAGCAACAGAGTTTCACGCGTTGTGGAACAAAGGAGTTGAAGATCCTTCGTTACGCTTTATAGTACCAGACGATATAACTATGTCGGTAGCACGATGTGCTCTAGTAAGTGGAGCAGCGCAAGTGTTGCGTTTAGGCATGGAGCTTATGGGGGTTACCCCACTTGAGAAAATGTAATATAGGAAATGATGAATGCAAATTACTCCACAAGTACGTAAGATCTTGTCTTATTATGAATGTGACAATCCAGGAACTAAAGCTAATTTAGCCCGCATTCTTATGCATGGCCGTTTAGGTGGCACAGGTAAGTTGGTCATACTACCAGTAGACCAAGGGTTTGAGCATGGACCAGCACGCAGCTTTGCCCCTAATCCAGCAGCGTATGACCCTCATTACCATATACAATTAGCAATAGATGCAGGCCTTAGCGCTTATGCTGCACCTTTGGGTATGGTAGAAGCAGTGGCCAATAGCTACGCCGGAGCCATTCCTATGATTTTAAAGATCAACAGCTCTAATGCTTTGGAATCCAAGCAAATTGCTCCAGATCAAGCTATTACCGCAAGTGTACAGGATGCGTTACGCCTGGGATGTTCTGCGGTTGGCTTTACTATCTACCCCGCTTCAGAAAATTTTATGGAAATGCTAGAAGAAGTACGAGACCTAATAGCAGAAGCTAAACATTATGGCCTGGCTGCTGTAGTATGGTCTTATCCTCGAGGAGGAGATCTACACAAAACTGGAGAGACGGCACTGGACATTGTATCATATGCAGCGCATATGGCTGCCTTAATTGGCGCTCATATCATTAAGGTCAAACCTCCAACAGCTGAAATTGAACTT
>JANPII010000021.1:0-2301 GCA_031424915.1 Pseudomonadota bacterium | reverse complement strand
ACCAAAAGTGCCGATGCCACACCCTATAACTAAGCCAAACACTCCAGTACTTAAAGAATTTGGACCAGCTGTACCCAAGCTATCACCATATACCATTTCTAATTCTGCGCATTCGGCTTCTTTCCTATTTAGCGCAGTGCCTTTTTCTTGCTTCATATTCTCTTCTACTTTCGTCACCCCTGCAGGAAGGCGGTCATATGCCCACTTAGAAGTTTTAAGCTGAAAGTGCTGCATTAAATTCCATTGAGTAAATTGAAGGCCAACAGCAGTAAAAGTCAAACCTGAAATCATTAATGCTGACATTGCAGTAATATCTACGGCAATGATACTAGCCAAAGCACTAGGTATTGCCCCGCCTAAAAACATCGCACCTCCAAGTGACGCCGTCACTATGCCTCCTATACATGGATGATTCGCTCTTTTTTGCCAAAAGTATTGTTGCCCTTTTTTCATCTTATACCCCTTAATTATTTTATGTTTTATATTATACTTGATTACAGCATGAGATGCAAGCTTAAAAGCTATGTTTTTAGTATTTTTTTATTATATTGAGCATAATTATGCTTTAGGAGCTTGGTATATTGCCATACCCTTCACCAAATCAATGGCGCGCAACAACTGATAATCTTTAATGCGCACACTCTCTAAAACAGTAGGAGCACGGTGTAAAGTAGGAGGAGTCGTGTCTTCGCCTTGCAAATGCCCTGGCAATGAAGCTTCCGAGCTTGACAGCCTGCTGGCAATCGGTGTTACTTCTGCTTCATTAACTATGATATCAGGAATTACTCCCTTAGCCTGTATAGCAGTGCCCTTCGGCGTGTAATAGCGCGCAGTAGTAAGCTTGATTGCAGTATCCTTGGTAACAGGAATAACTTCTTGCACCGAGCCTTTTCCAAAGGTGGTAGTACCAATCACCACTGCACGTTTGTTGTCTTGCAATGCGCCTGCGACAATCTCCGAGGCAGAGGCACTGCCACCATTTACGATAATTACCATCGGTAACCCACGCAACATATCTCTGCCTTGTGCATTATAGACTTGCTCAGACTCAGCATGTCGGCCACGAATAGTCACAATTTTTCCTTTGTCTAAAAACAATTCACTGATCGCCAGAGATTGGTCAAACAGCCCGCCTGGGTTCCACCTCAAGTCTAGAATTGCTCCCTTAAGCTTGCTTAGGCCAACATCATGCACTACCTTAGCAACCGCTTCTGCCGTTTCCTTTGCCGTATTTTGATGAAATGCGCTCAAATTTATATATAATATCTCTCTATCTATAAGGCTAACCTTGACTGGTACGATTTTTATTACTTCACGTATAATTTCCAAATCTAGGCTTTCCCCTGATGATTCACGGTATATAGTAATCTTCACCAAACTACCAGCAGGGCCGCGCATTCTGGCTGCTGCTTCTTGCAAGCTAATCCCTTGTATTACTTCACCATCTATAGCGGTGATAATATCTCCTACCTTTAAACCAAGACGAAACGCAGGGCTTCCCTGATATGGCGAGACTACAACTATATAACCATTACGCATCGTAATTTCTACACCAAGGCCTGCAAACTCCCCTTTAATGTTGGACTGCATATCGCTATAGTCCGCAGCATCAAAAAAAGTGGAGTGGGGGTCTAGGGAAGAAAGCATACCGTAAATCGCCGCTTCGTATAGAACTTTCTCCGATACTTCTTCTACATAATCGCGCTTTATAGTCTCTATTACTTGCTTAAATATCTCTGGATAGTTCGGATTTTTAGCATTTATATTTAACCAATTTGGCATAGCCCTAGAGATTGAGATGCCTGAGATGGCTGTGGCAAGAATACATACTACTAACAATTTAAAAGTTTTATGCATCATCATGAGTTCTGCTCCCGCAGTGCTTTATGCGTCCCATCACAAAATGGTGCTTGGGCACTATGCTTACATCCACAGAAACTTACCAGCCTATCTTCCGTTGCCACATAAGGCATAGGAGCAAAACCTGAACCCCTATGAGAGCCATCACAAAATGGCTGAGTATGGCTTAAGCCACAAGCGCACCAATAATATGTATTACCGGCTTCTACTTCGACCTTCACTAAGTGTAGGACCGCGGCTTTAGGAAGTGTGTTGGGCATATTTCCTCTACTAAATTCTTGCATTTCAGCGCAATGAGGCTAGAATCTACCATGTTTTAATATAACTGTCAGCATCAATTTTTAAAGGTTGAAAATAAATATATGCTCAAAACCCAAAATGATAGCATAGAAATTTATTGTGATGGCGCTTGTAGCGGCAACCCCGGGCCTGGTGGTTGGG
>JANPII010000020.1:0-2715 GCA_031424915.1 Pseudomonadota bacterium | reverse complement strand
AAGCACGTCGAGCGCAGAAACCTCGGCTCGAAACTTCCTTCCAAAAGAATCGATTCCTTCTGCGCTTTCAATATACTGCGCTGCGAAACGCCCTATAATCTCATCACGTGGCACTACGTAATAGCGCTGGCCACTATATTCTTGTAGCTTTTTAACCAGACGTGGCGTTACTTTGGTATCTGCCTCAATGATTACTTCGCCACTTTCAGCATCCACTACATCGTAATAAATTTTTAGGCCCTTAAAGCGCTCAACATCAAATTTACTAACCCATTTCTCCCCACGCCGCTCTAGAAGAACGGTGTCATAAAACTCTTTTAAGATAGCCTCTTTATCATAACCTAAAGCACGTAATAAAGTGGTTATGTACAACTTACGTTTGCGGTCAATACGAAAATATAGCAAATCCTTAATGTCGAATTCAATGTCGAGCCAAGAGCCGCGATATGGAATAATTCGTGCAGAGTATTGGCGCTTGCCAGAGACGTGCTTCTTCCCGCCATCGTCATAATAAAACGCGCCTGGCGCTCTATGCATTTGAGATACAATTACTCGTTCTGCTCCATTGATTACGAAAGTACCACGTTCCGTCATCAGGGGGATTTCACCCATGTATACTTCTTGTTCTTTGATACTGCGTACCTCACGGGCGCCAGTATCCTCGTCAATATCCCAAACGATCAGCAATAGCTTTACTCGTAGCGGTCCAGCCCAGCTGTTACCACGTTTCCCACACTCTACTACAGTATATTTTGGTGGCTCTAGTTCATAACCCTTATATTGCAAGGTAGCTTGCCCATCATCGATTGGAAATACTGAACGAAATACTGACTCTAAGCCAATATTATCACGCTCTTCCGCAGACTTCGACACCTGCAGAAATTGATCATAAGACCGTTTCTGTACTTCAATCAAATTAGGAATTTCTGCAACACTAGCAATTCTCCCAAAAGACTTACGAAAGATTTTTTCTGCCACACCATTACCACAGTTTTGTTAAGAAAGACGCACCGCTTTTGTATTATCTCAGACATTAGCTGCGCACACACGGCCCGATGCACAGCAAGAGGCATAAGTTTTTCTCATGCCTCTTTGCTGCCCCTCAGGCAATAAACAACTGCTGGTTATTGGATTTCAACTTGAGCACCTGCTGCCTCAAGCTTAGCTTTAATTTGCTGAGCTTCATCTTTAGATATACCTTCTTTAACCGCCTTAGGGGCACTGTCCACGAAACCTTTAGCCTCAGTAAGGTTAAGATTAGGAAGAACCTCACGGATCACTTTAATTACCTCAATCTTTTTCTCTCCAGCTGCTTTCAAGACCACGCTAAATTCAGTCTTTTCTTCCGCAGAGGCTACAGCACCTGGCGCCGCCGCCATAGCTACTGGCGCAGCCGCAGAAACACCCCATTTTTCTTCCAGCATTTTTGAAAGCTCTGCAGCTTCCAATACAGTCAACGCAGATAAATCTGTAACTAGTTGCTCTATTTTAGACGTCATCACTATACTCCTTTTTGTAGTTAATTTAATTTGCCGAATCTTTACTTAGTAGCGTAAGCATTCAGTACTCTTGCTAGTTGGGCTCCAGGCGCCTGTAGCACTCCAACAATCTTGGATGCTGGCGCATTGATAACTCCAACGATTTTGCCACGTAACTCGTCCATAGACGGTAACGCCGCAAGCATTTTGATTGCATTCTCATCTAGAGGACGCCCATTCATTACTCCCCCGCATAGCTCTAGCTTGCTATCAATCTTTGCAAACTCAACCAATGCCTTAGCCAAAGCCACAGGATCATCAGCATATGCTACCGCTGTTGGACCAATTAAAAATTTTCCTAGTTCACTATAACTGCTGCTAGTAAGCGCAATCTTTGCTAACCTGTTCTTTACTACAGCGTAAGCCCCGCCTGCGGCCCGCACATTACGGCGCAGCTGATTTACTGCCTTAACAGTCAAGCCTTTATTACGTGCTACCAGTACTATTCCATGAGAATTTAGTACCTCGCCAAACTTCGCTACAATTTCCTGTTTATGTGTTCTACTAATTGCCATACTTACTACCTATTGTACTATTCATCTACTCTTGGGATGCACATCTTATTCAACCATTCTACCTAAGTCAAGCATAATTGATGGCCCCATTGTTGTAGTTATATATGCCTTACGCATATACACTCCTTTGGACGATGAAGGCTTAGCACTCTGCACTGCCTCATAAAGAGCCATGAAGTTTTCTTGCAATGCTGCTATGTCGAAACTTATCTTACCAATCCCTGTATGCACCAGTCCTGCTTTCTCAGACTTGAACTCTGCTTGACCAGCTTTAACTTGTTTAATTGCCCCTACTATATCAGGCGTAACAGTGCCTAGCTTAGGATTTGGCATCTTACCCTTTGGACCAAGAATTTTACCTAATGTACCAACCTTACCCATCATATCGGGAGAAGCAATACACACATCAAAATCTAGGCGCCCATTTTTTACTTCTTCAATCAGCTCATCAGAACCAACTATATCAGCGCCTGCTTTCTTAGCCTCTTCTACTTTTTCTGGCCGAACAAACACAGCAACTTTCACTTCTTTACCTAAGCCACGAGGCATTGGTACAGCACCACGCACCATTTGATCGGTCTGCCGTGGGTCTATCCCTAGCCTGAATACTACATCTACACCCTCATCAAACTTTGCTGCGCCTTCTACTGCGTATTTTTTTA
>JANPII010000019.1:0-12606 GCA_031424915.1 Pseudomonadota bacterium | reverse complement strand
GCTATTGCCAGCAACCAGCTAGTTAAAGCAAAGCAGGAGTGGATATAACAAGACTTAATTATACCTGTGCTTAATATATAGTAATAAAATAATACCATATATAGCAGAGCATGTTGATCCTATAATTACAGCGCTTCTCATGTCATTAGCTGGACAAATATTTTCAAATGCTATATCACCTATGAAAAAACTCATAGTAAAGCCTATGCCTCCTAACACAGCAATGGAATAAAATTTTAGCCAGCTGGTGTTGGTAGGCAATTGAGCAAGCTTGCAGGCTATAACAATATACGATAATAATGTAATACCCAGCTGCTTACCTATAAATAAACCTAATATTATGCCTAGGCTGATATTTGAGCAGGTGCCAGTGAGCGAGATCTTATGAAAAGGTATTCCAGAGTTCATAAATATGAACAGTGGGACTATTATATAATTCACTAATGGACGTAACCAATTCTCTAAATTGCTGAAAGAGGGATTGAGTAATCCATCAAAAGTTACAGGTATAAACAATGCTACTATGCAGCCAGCTAAGGTTCCATGTAAGCCGGCCTTAATCATAGCAAGCCATAATAATAATCCTATTATAAGATAATACTTGGCTTTTTTCACTCCTAGGTAGCTAAGTAGGCATAAGCTTAAGATTAAAAAGGCCACAATTAAGAGAGCCATAAAACTTGTGGCCTGATTATAAAAAAATGCCAGTGCTAACAAAGCAAGGATATCGTCAATAATAGAAAATGTAATAACAAATCCTCGGAGGTCTAAAGATATGAGGTGTTTGAAAAATGATAAAATACCCATTATGAATGCTGTATCTGTAGCTACGGGTACAGCCCAGCCTCTTACGGTAGAAACATTATAGTTGAAATATATGTAGATTAAGGCAGGTATAAAAAATCCGCCTAACGCTGCAGCTATGGGTAATATTAACTTTCTTTTGCTTTTGCACTCATCCAGTGCGAAGTATAACTTCATCTCCATACCTATGAGAAGGAAAAACAAACTCATCAATGCATCGTTTATAATTTCTAGAATTGTAGAATGAACTATAACGCTTCCAACTAAGAGGGTAACTGGGGCAAATGCAATTTTCAGGTAATACTGATAAAATAAGGGAATGTTACTTACCAGCACTGCCGCAAAGAAGCTTAATATTATTAGTAACCCTAGGAAAGCTTCTGATTTTAAGAATTTTCCTGTTTCAGAATGTGCCTGCAATTGAGCTTCTCATTACACCCTTTTAGTTGAGGGTAACAAATTTTAATTTTATTGTCAATTGCAAATAGTTGTTATAAAATTCTACTGCTGCCTCTTATTAAGAATTGTTAATGAATATATGCCTTAGGTGGCTTACATTGTGAGTTTTAAGGTTAGGTAAGTTTAATACTTTAGGAATACAATATGAAATCATGGCGTAAAAAGTTTGCTGAATATGTTAAAGACTCATTATCGCTGTTTGCCTACTGCGCGAGCTATGTTAAGGACATAAAGTCCATAAAGGTGTTAGAGGCTTAATTGCGCAAAATGAGTTATAGCTAAAAGCAAATCAGGAAGTGATAGCATATTTAAGCATGTGGGAGCTATTTATTCACTAGGCTAAAACAGTGACAATATTCTATTAAAAGGTAGGAGGTTATGAATGAGCCAGAAGTACTTCAAAAATTGCTAGGGTTGGCGGGGAACTCCCTAAATCTAAAAGTAGGAAATGATGATAGCTAAACTTCCCAGCATAAAAAAATTATTAAAGTTAGGGGCAATTAGAGAAAGGCCCTTTATGGTTTTTATCACTGGAGCCTCAGGGGCAGGTAAAACCACAATCCTAAAAGCTTTGGAGCAAAATCTACCTACTAGCTTGGTATCTATTAATTATTTCGATAGTATAGGAATACCAACCACAGAAGAAATGGTACGCAAACATGGCTCAGGTGAAAAGTGGCAAGAATTCACAACCCATGCTTGGGTAGAACAATTAATAAGTTTGGAGGGCAAAAGATTGATATTCTTAGAAGGGTCTTTTAACCCCGAATTCATTTCGCAGCAGCAGCTAGCTAGCACTAACTATTTAATTATTTGCCTACATTCCAACAAAGATATACGAAATCATCGTTTGGTCAAACTACGTAATCAACCTGAATTAGTGAATGATGATATGGAAAACTGGGCTAACTTTTTAAAAGTAAAGACGGTGGCATTAGGTGGTATAGTAATAGAGTCTGGGGATATACAAACAAACATGAATGAAATTACTGAAGCAATTATGGCAAGGATGCGTTAAAGTAAAGAGACTCATGGGCTGTGTCTCTATCTCAAAGAAGATTATTTATGGATATAAATTATGATGTAATTATAATAGGGGCCGGGGCCGCAGGGCTAATGGCAGCGGCTCAAGCAGGTAAGCGTGGCAAAAGAACGTTGCTTATCGAGCATACAAATAAAATTGGGGAGAAGATAAGAATCTCAGGCGGTGGTAGATGCAATTTTACTAACTTGTATGCTTGCAGTGACAATTATATTTCTCAAAATCCACATTTTATTAAGTCTGCTCTAGCAGGATATAGCCAGCACGACTTCATCAAACTCGTCGAATCGTATCAAATTGAATATCATGAAAAAACTTTAGGGCAACTCTTTTGCAATGGCTCTTCCAAGCAGATCATTAATATGTTGCTGGATCTATGTCAAGGCGTTGAGATCAAGCTCAATTGCAGTGTAAGTGAAGTATCAAAAAGCGACAATTTTGAAATAGCTAGCAGTCATGGCTTTTTTAGGTCTAATGTACTTATTATTGCCACTGGCGGCTTATCAATTCCTCCAATAGGCGCTAGTGATTTTGGTTATCGAATAGCTAAAAAATTTGGCCTTAAAATCATACCTACTACGCCGGCTTTAGTACCCTTAACAGTGGCAGAATCAGCAAGACAAATGTTTACCCAATTAAGCGGTATATCTAACTATTCAATAGTAGAGTACAAAAACACCTGCTTTGCTGAGAATATATTATTTACCCACAAAGGGTTAAGTGGTCCTGCAATCTTACAGATCTCATCATACTTAGAGAGATTTAATGGGGAGAATATAGTAATAAATTTGCTACCTAATTTTGACTTGAGAAAGCAATTCATAATAGATAAAAATTCTAAGCAGACGCCTGCGAGTTACCTCAAGCCATATCTTACAAATCGGTTGATCGATAATTTGGCAATAAACCCAGACTTTCATCGCCCTATAACTGATCTTAAAAAAGAAAACCTATTACGTATTGCTGAAGAGCTGCATAATTTCAGGGTGTCAATAAGCGGCAGTGCTGGTTATCAGAAAGCTGAGGTTACTGCCGGTGGAGTAGATACTAATGAGCTATCCTCCAAAACAATGGCGTGCAAAAAATTGCCTAATTTATTCTTCATTGGTGAGGTGGTAGATGTCACTGGCTGGCTAGGAGGCTATAATTTCCAATGGGCGTGGTCTTCTGGGTTTGCAGCAGGTAGTAATTGTTAGGGTCATGTAGATTTAAGCTTTTATCAAAATCTCTCTTAACACTCTATTCATAGTGCTATATACGTTCTGTAACTCACTGGGCTTTATACAGTAAGGAGGCAAGATATAGACAGTATCGCCTAAGGGGCGCAGTAGTAATCCACTCTCAAAACAAGCCTTTTTGAGCCTTTGCGCTTGATTGCAGTCATAACCTGCCGAGTTAAGATCAAAGGCCGCTATAGTCCCACATATGCGTGGACGTTCAATTATGGTGTGATGTGCAGCAAGCTCAGCTAAGCAATGAATATGCACTAGGTTAATTTGTTCTATCATCTCTTGAGTATAGGGGGCTAACAATAACTCCAGTGATGCTAAAGCTGCTGCACACCCTAAAGGATTGGCAGTATAAGAATGGCCATGGGCAAATGCGGTACTAAAATGCTTGCTTAAAAAAGCTTCATAAATCGATTCAGTAGTGATAGTTAATGCCAAAGGTAAAAAGCCTCCAGATAGGCCCTTAGATAGGCATAGAAAATCAGGACATATTTCTACCTGCTGGAAAGCAAAGGTAGTGCCAGTACGTCCAAATCCCGTCATTACTTCATCTAGAATCACTAATATTCCATGACTTTGCAATAATGCTATCACTTGTCCTAAATACTGAGGGCGGCACATGCGCATGCCACTGGCCCCCTGTACTAAAGGCTCGGCAATGAATGCAGCTATGCTACTGTGATGCTTCTGTAGGATATCTTTTAATGCTTGCAGCGACTGTTGTTCTTTTAATTCTATTTCTGCGTCTCCTTTCCATGTATCTGGAAAAGGGATAGGGTATACTGCAAATAATAACTCTTTGAAAGGGGAGCAAAATCCTGAGCTTTGCCCCAAGCTCATAGCCCCTACAGTATCGCCATGATACCCTCCCTCGAAACTTAAAAATAATGTCCGGCTTTTTTCACCTTTATTCCACCAGTATTGATACGCCATTTTCAAAGCTGTCTCTACAGCAGTAGAGCCATTATCTGAGAAGAAGAAACGGGTTAAAAGAGACGGAAGTATAGCTTTTAATTGCTCACAAAGCGTGACAGCGGGCTCATGAGTGAACCCGGCAAATATAACATGCTCTAGCTTTTTGGCTTGTTCATAAATGGCCTCAGCTATCTTTGGGTGCGCATGGCCATGCAAATTTACCCACCAGCTAGAGATCAGGTCAATATATGCTTTGCCATTTTCATCATAGAGATAAGCACCTTCCCCGCGAACTATAGGAATAGGTAAGGCAGCAGTCTGTTCCTGAGTAAATGGATGCCATATTAATTTGCGGTCACGCTGGGCTAGATTCATTTTGTATTCCTAAAGTGTGTTGTAATGAGGCAGGTAGTAGGAAAGATTGCAGTACCTTAGTTGTGATTGTTTCAAATATTGGCAGCTCGGCTAGTACCTTAATCTGTCCATACTGCTCTATTGCTTCTCGGTTACTAGGATTGAAATGCCCAACCATAATTACTCCTAGCACATTTAGTTTTCTAGTTTTTAAAGCCTCTATAGTAAGTAGGGTATGGTTGATAGTACCTAAGGTAGAACATGCCACTACAATAACTGGAATATTAAGGTGTACCATTACATCAATCATTAAAGACTGGTTATTGATAGGGACCAAAACTCCCCCAGCACCCTCTACTATAATGGGCTCTGTTGTAGGTAAACTTATATTCTCCATCTTAATTTCTTTCGCTTCCATATAAGCAGCAAGATGTGGAGAAACTGGTGCTTGGTAACAATAGGTTTCAGGGTACGTTTTAATATTCCCTAACTCCTGTACCAGTTCTGTGTCCGTCCCATCATTGCAACCGGTTTGTATTGGCTTCCAATAATTATACTTCGTGTGCAAACATAACCATGTTGAAACTATAGTTTTTCCTACATTAGTGTCTGTGCCTGTTATAAATACCTGCATCCTTACCTACTTAAAATAGCAAAAAAGACTTTGTAGCTAGTGTTGACCTCCAGCTGTTGGTGCTTGGCAAACGGTAGGAAGTTATTATAACTACTGTCATGAAAGTTTGCACCTAATTGCTTGATATATCTAGCAAATGCAATAGGCGATTCCATAGTTATCGAAATATCATCTTGCGCAAAATAAAAACGACGAGAACCCAAAGCTAAACAATATTGTTGCAAATCATCATAAGTAGGATACTGGAATTTTGGCACACTCATTCTGGCCTTACTACATAGCTCCCACCACTCAGAAAAAGTTCCATCTAGCAAAGTGGAAAATGCTAATACATCTGTATGCTCCCATAACTTAGCTATGGTTTCCTTAATCCCCTCAAACCATTGAAATGCAAAATTGGAGATAATAAGGTCATGATGCAAAAATTCACATTGCTCAGCATCTCCTAAATGAAAGTTAATGCTATTCAAATGTTGTAACTTAGCACGGGCCTTTTCCAACATGCATTCAGATATATCATTTAAGGTATAGGCACTATTAGGGAAATATGGTAATAAACTTTCTACGACATAACCAGTCCCAGTACCAATATCAAGTATGCTTCGAGGTAATATACCTGAACGCTCCTCCAAAAGCATTTTCACTAGCAATTGCGCACTTTGTTTTTGCACTCATGCTACTTGCTCATAAGTCTCAGCACCACGGTCAAAGTTTGGACGCATATCATATGGGCAATATTCAGTTCGCATTAATAAAACTCCAGATGTGTTTAGCTACCCATTCTGCTTTCATAAAGCCTAGTGCATGATTGCCACGCGCATTATATATCACGCTCACATTTCTCATATCTTGGAAATTATCTTCTATTAGAGCAGGTGGTGCAACTATATCATCTTTACTTGCTAGAATTAAAGTGGGACATTGTGGAAAAAGATGCTTTTTAGACAAAGCTTCTAAATCAGAATATAATCTATTTTTATCTATTTCTTGCTTGCGTGGATATATCACCCCGCCGCGCTGGTAAAATTGGGACAACGCCGCTTGCGGATTATGCTTAAAGCCTGTTTTTACTGCCCTCAGTTCTAACGCCCGTTTAGTATGAAGGGTGGGGCTATAACCTAGAAAATTAGTGAAACCCTGCAATCCTACTACCATATCTAAATGCGAAAGAAATTGCATAAGTTGAAGCATTCCAAATGAATGTCCGATACCAATAATTTTCCTATCACTTGGGGGTAATGTTAATTTACGACTCCCAAAATAACCTAAGTCCCAAAAATAGCAGTCTTCACCATAAAAATAAGGTTTTATAGTTTCCCAATAATCTTTATCAAAGCCCCAACCGTGACAGAATACTAAGGACCGTTTCATAGCTGCTTTAATACCTCTATTAGTCTTAATATATCATGTTCGCTATGTTTAAGAGTTATGGCAATACGCAAGCGAGAACTTGCTGGTGACACTGTAGGCGGGCGTACGGTGGAGACTAATATATGGTGTTGTGCTAGAAAATCTCGAGCTCTCATCGTTTCTACCTCACCACCTAGAATAATAGGGATAATATGAGTAGTGGAAGCGCCTATGTTAAAGCCCGCCTCAATTAACTGTTCTCTTAGATGCTGAGCTAATTGTAGTAAACATTTACGTTCTTGATTAAGTTTGCTAATCATGCTCCATGCTTTATTTACTGCACCCACAACCATAGGTGGCAAGGCAGTAGAATAGATAAACCCTGGACATCGATTGACTATGTATTGTTTTAGCTGCCTATGACAAGCAATGTATGCACCAAAGGCTCCCAATGCTTTACTAAATGTGCCCATTATTAAATGCGGCATACGCTGCATATCTATTGTTGTAGATAAACCATAGCCTTTAGGTCCTAATATCCCAGTTGCATGCGCCTCATCAAGATATAAGAAAGCAGAGTATGTTTGCGCCAACTCTACAAGTTCAGTTAATGGTGCGATATCTCCATCCATCCCATATAAAGTTTCAGCAACTATGAATTTTGGACGCAAATCTTCCCTATGTTCCTGGAGTAATAATCTTAGATGCTGCATGTCATTATGATGATATCGTACCAATTTCGCTTTGGCCAACAATATACCCTGATAGATACTCGAATGATTGAGCCTGTCGCAAAATACTAATGCTTGGGCACCTAGCACTGTACAGTCCAAAAGTGTTGGTAAAACACTAATATTTGCCTGATATCCAGAGTTAAAGATAAGGGCGCTTTCTGTTCCTTTGTCTTTCGCAATCTGAGTTTCTAATTTTGATATTAGTTCGTAATTGCCTGAAAGCAGGCGAGATCCTGTGCTGCCTATGCCAAATTCCTGGGCTGCTTCGTAAGCACTCTTCTTTAGCTCTTGTGCATTACTGAAATTTAAATAATCATTGCTAGAAAAATCCAGATATGGGGTAGTATTGGCTTTAGGCGAAGTCACCAGGTGACGTAGCTGCTCTTTTCCTTGTAAAATAGCACACTGACGAGTATAAAGTTCATAGAATTGCATAATGCTTATTTCTCATAGAGTACAGGGTATCCACAGTGACTAAACATTTTGAAGAAGCGCATTTCATATTCCATCTCCCATTTGCAGAGTTGATGTATAGGGCTCAAAGTGTGCACAGAGAGCACTTTAATCCCAACGCTGTGCAAGCTAGCACACTTTTGAATATAAAAACAGGGGGATGTCCTGAGAATTGTGCTTATTGCCCACAATCTGCACATTACAATACAGCATTAAAGAAAGAGCCCTTGATGCCTTTACAGGAAGTATTAACCGCTGCGCGACGAGCGAAAGAGACGGGGAGTACACGTTTTTGTATAGGAGCAGCATGGCGTGGCCCTAAAGATAGAGACTTAGAGCTAGTATGTAAGATGATTAGGGAAGTTAAGAAGCTTGGTATGGAAACCTGTGCAACTTTAGGCTTGCTAGAAGAGCGCCAGGCAGTGCAGCTAGAGCAGGCTGGTCTTGATTTCTACAACCATAATATAGACACCTCTGAAGAATATTATCATACGATTATTACCACTCGCACATTTGAAGATCGTTTGCGAACTTTAGAACATGTACGTAATTCCGGTATGAAGGTATGTTGCGGTGGTATTTTAGGAATGGGTGAATCAAATGAGGACCGTATTAAGATGTTATTTACCCTTGCTTTATTGCCCGAGCCACCTGAATCAGTACCTATAAACAAACTTATACGTATTCCGGGTACTCCTCTTGCTGATGTTCCAGATATAGACCCATTTGACTTTATTCGTACTATCGCCTTAGCCCGGATTCTTTTGCCTAAGTCATACGTTAGGCTCTCAGCTGGTAGAGAGGATATGAGTGATGAGTTGCAAGCTCTATGCTTCCTAGCAGGTGTAAACTCTATATTTATGGGCGAGAAGCTATTAACGGCCCCTAATCCAATGCTAGAAAAAGACGAGTTACTCTTTACTAGGCTAGGGTTGAAAAAAGCGAATAAATCTTCATGATAACCACACAGTTATTATCTACTTTGCTTTGTTAGCCTAGACAGGACTTTATCGCGCCCGATTAGAGGTAGTAAGTCTGCAAGTTCTGGACCGTGTGCTATACCAGTAAGCGCAAGCCTGAGGGGCATAAACAACGCTTTGCCAGTACGACCAGTTTTCTGCTTAATAACAGCCGTCCAGTCTGCCCAGGTATTGGGGCCGACGGCACCTTCAGGAAGCAGGGTAGCTGAGGTATGTATAAACTCTGGCTCTTCGATTATGGGGGTTATATCACCATGACACATATTATGCCACTCTTTTGCCTCGCTAATACTTTTGATATTATGTTTTACTGCTTCCCAAAACGGTTCATCGAAGTCGGCAATATTACGGCTTTTGACTTGCGAGAAGGGCATGTTATGTAGCAGCCTAGCATTTAGGCGCCATAGTTCCTGTGGATCATAAAGTACCGTAGCTTTGCCTAATTTAGAGATAGAAAAATCTGTAATGAGTTCTTTGTGGGTAGATCTGAGCTCTATAGAATCTGAGGTGCCAATTTTAGCAAGTAGGCTAAGTAGAGCTAAAGGCTCGATCCCCTGCTCACGCAAAGCTTGTATATCGTGCCCACCGGTGCGCTTGGACATTTCCCCTTCTTTCGACTTTAGTAAAGCTAGATGAGCAAATTCTGGGGGCTCATGGCCTAGCGCTTTGAAGAGTTGAACGTGTAAGGCGCTATTGCTGATATGATCTTCACCACGTACAATATGGGTGATACCGTAGTCTATATCATCAATTACCGAGGCAATAGAGTAAGTCATGGTGCCATCCTCGCGTATCCAAACTGGGTCACCTAGATGCGCTGCCTCAAAGTGGATATGATCACGTACTAAATCTTGCCAATCAATCGACTCCGCATTCAATAAAAAGCGCCAATGAGGACGTATACCAGACGCTTCCAGCCGCTGCTTTTCTGCATTTGACAGCCTAAGTGCAGTGCGATCATAGATTGGGGGCTTGCCACTATTTAAGGCGATCTTCTTTTTGACCTCTAGCTCTTCCTGAGTTTCATAGCATGGATACAAGCGGCCTTCGCTTATCAATTGGGCTTGTATGATTTTATAGCGTTCAATACGGTCTGATTGCCTAAATTCAGCATCCCATGTTAGGCCTAGCCACTCTAAATCACGCTTGATGCCATCTGTGAAGCGCTCTTCAGAACGCTTTATATCAGTATCATCAATGCGTAAGATAAATTTGCCATTTTGAGATCGTGCAAACAACCATGCAACCAAAGCGGTACGCACATTGCCAATGTGTAGGAACCCGGTTGGGCTAGGTGCGAATCTAGTAACTACAGACATATTACCTCTTTGGCTATATTCCTAGCACTTGCGCCATAGTTTTGCCTATGTCAGCTGGCGATTCGGAAACGTGAATCCCCACGCTACGCATTACTTCAATTTTACTTTCAGCTGTATCATTGCCGCCAGAAACGATAGCTCCAGCATGACCCATACGACGTCCAGGAGGAGCAGTGCGGCCTGCGATAAAGCCGACTACTGGCTTTTTGGTTTTACAAGAGCGGATAAATTCAGCTCCTTCAACTTCGGCACCGCCGCCAATCTCACCAATCATCACGATAGCTTCAGTCTGATCATCAGCCATGAACATCTCTAGGCAGTCAACAAAGTTTGTACCATTTACCGGATCACCACCGATGCCAATACAGGTGCTTTGACCCAAACCCACAGCAGTGGTCTGCGCTACTGCTTCATAAGTAAGGGTGCCAGAGCGTGAAACAATACCGATTTTCCCTTTACGGTGGATGTATCCTGGCATAATACCAATTTTACATTCTCCTGGCGTAATGACCCCTGGGCAATTGGGGCCGATTAGGCGGCTGCTGCTACCGGATAAAGCGCGCTTCACTCGTACCATGTCAAGTACCGGTATCCCTTCGGTGATGCATACAATAAGGGCTATTTCGGCGTCTATTGCTTCTAATATAGAATCGGCAGCGTACGCTGGGGGAACATATATAACACTAGCATTGGCCCCGGTTTTGCGCTTGGCGTCAGATACTGTATCAAAAATAGGAAGATTTAGGTGGATCTGCCCACCTTTGCCTGGAGTTACTCCCCCTACCATTTTCGTACCATAAGCGATAGCTTGCTCTGTATGGAAGGTCCCCTGTGAGCCAGTCATGCCTTGGCATATTACCTTAGTGTTTGCATTAATTAATACGGACATCCTATCTCTCCTTACTATGCGTTTATTTGCTTGACAATCTTGCTAGCTGCATCCGCCAAATCATCGGCGGGTACTAGTGCTAAGCCAGAATTTCTCAATATTTCTTTACCCTGCTGTGCGTTGGTTCCCTCAAGGCGCACAACCACAGGTACATGCAGCTTTGTTTCCTTTGCAGCAGTAACTACTCCTTCGGCAATCACATCACAACGCATGATTCCACCAAAGATATTGATTAAAATACCTTTGACGTTAGGATCAGACATAATAATTTTGAATGCTGCGGTGACTCGCTCAGTGGTGGCGCCTCCTCCTACATCTAGGAAGTTAGCTGGTTCTGCACCATATAATTTAATGATATCCATAGTTGCCATTGCTAATCCTGCGCCATTTACCATGCAACCGATCACACCATCCATCTTGATATAGCTAAGTTCATGCTTAGAAGCTTCAATTTCAAGAGGGTCTTCTTCGCTTTCATCACGCATCGCTTTTATATCTGGGTGGCGGAATAGCCCATTATCGTCAAAGTTAAATTTTGCATCCAGTGCCATAAACCCACCTTCTGCTGTTTCAATCATAGGATTAATTTCTACTTGCATTGCGTCAGTATCAACAAACGCACGATACAAAGCTTTTGCCATTTTACCAAATTGCTTAACCTGGTCGCCATGAAGGCCAATACCATACGCCAGCTTGCGTACGTGAAAATCTTGAATTTCTGTGGCAGGATCAATAGAAACTTTGATGATTTTTTCTGGGTGAGTTTCTGCAACTTCTTCTATATCCATGCCGCCTTCGGCTGAAGCAACAAAGGTAACGCGGCTAAATTGGCGGTCTACTACTAGCGAAACATAATATTCTTTCTTGATACTAGAGCCTTGTTCAATATAGACCCGTTTTACGACTTTTCCTTCTGGCCCAGTTTGATGAGTAACTAGAGTCATACCCAGCATACGCTCTGCCTCAGTAACTGCTTCCTGCACTGACTTAACAACTTTGACGCCGCCAGCTTTACCACGGCCGCCAGCATGTATCTGGGCTTTTACAACTAAAACACCGCCTGGATTTTGCTGCGCTAACTCACGTATTGCTGTTTCGGCTTCGCCCTTGGTAAATGCCGCTTTGCCAGTTGGTACTGAGACCCCATATTTTCGCAATACTTCTTTAGCTTGATGTTCATGTATATTCATATACTTACTCCTTGATTAGAACGTCTATTTGGCGCGTCTCAACATATACCTAAAAACATAAAAAGACAAGCGTTCTTTAGAAGTCAGATATATGTGTGAAATTTAGTATTTATCTTCTATCCCTGTGCAAATATCTGCCCCTGCTGCTCAGGCAATAAATTAAGAAGCGCTCTACCGATATAAGGCGATAAGACTAAATTACATGCAAATCCTAAAACTGCGCTGAAATAGCCAATTTCCAAGGTACTATAGCA
>JANPII010000018.1:0-2504 GCA_031424915.1 Pseudomonadota bacterium | reverse complement strand
CGCGTCTACCAATTCCGCCACATCCGCACTATCAAAGTACGCTAAATTGCACCACCATCTGCACTATAAGCAAGCGTTCCCTAAAAAACAAGGGGCTTGCACGACGTGCAAACGCAATGTATAATACTCGCAAGACATTACAGACTTATACTGCAAAAATCAAGCGGGGAGTACAAAAAAAATTATGACTTATGTTGTAACTGATAACTGTATTAAATGTAAGTTTACTGATTGTGTTGAGGTATGCCCGGTAGATTGTTTTTACGAAGGCCCTAATATGCTAGTCATTGATCCAGAGGTATGCATAGATTGCGGTGTATGTGAGCCGGAATGCCCAGCCGAGGCCATCAAGTCCGAAGCACCCGAGCTGTTAGAGTGGATGGAACTGAACACAAAATATGCCAAACTATGGCCTAATATCACGCAATCTAAAGAAGCCGCACCAGATGCCGAGGAGCACAATGGTGAGAAGGGCAAGCTAAAGAAATATGGGGTATAAGATGATCGAAGCTTTCCTGCATGGGACTTTGTTGGCGTTTGGGCTGATTATTCCACTCGGTGTCCAAAATGTCTTTGTATTTAACCAAGGCGCTACTCAACCTCGTATAATACAAGCCTTTCCAAGCATTATTACAGCCGAACTTTGCGATACTATCCTCATCCTGCTAGCTATCTTGGGTCTATCCTTAGTAATGCTTGAAATGGCATGGTTGAAGACCATCATTTTTTTGATCGGCTTTTTGTTTCTAATGTATATGGGTTGGGTAACATGGCATACTCATTCTAATGCGATGAATAAAAACTTTGAGCCGTTATCTGCGAAACGCCAGATTGCATTCGCTATGTCTGTATCATTGTTAAATCCACACGCAATATTAGATACGGTGGCAGTAATTGGCACTAACTCACTTCATTACACTGGCAAGGAGCAACTGGCTTATACTAGCAGTTGTATTCTAGTATCGTGGCTGTAGTTTGTAGGTATTGCCTTGGCTGGTCGCAGCGTGCATAAGCTAGATCAAAATGGCGTATATATCAGAGCTGTAAACAAGGCGTCCGCTATAATAATTTGGATGGTCGCGCTATATATTGGCTGGCAACTACCTTATATGCTTTTACCTTAATAGTTCAAAAGGGAGCCGCTGAAGGCCTGACACCTCATACTTTTGAAAATATATCTTCTGCCATTTCCTTACCACTTTTATATTTCTGCACTATTGCTATAGTTTTGATTGTAGATATTGCATGGTTAAGTGCATGTTGATAAGGCATAGACGACAAAAAATATCCTAACAGCGTATGAGCATGCAGTGCATTCTTAACATTGGCATAATTCTGGCCACTGCGGACTTCACAAGCCTGTGGTGCATTCTTTTGTAGAATCACATTGATATGTAAAGAGCCGGGAATTAATATAGTGTTGAGTACAGTAAACCCTGCTTTTTTTACTATACTTTGCAGGGTATGTAGGTTAAAATTATAAAAATGTTTAAATCTAAAGCGTTGGTATGGCGGAGTTGATATTGACTCAATATTAGGCACTTCTATATTAATAATGCCGCTATCCTTGAGGCGTGCATAATAGTTATGCAAAGTCTGGCAAGGATCCAGATGTAGATGTAGGGAATGATTGGCAACTATAATATCAAACTGTTCATCCCCAGGCATCGAGTTAAATTCATCGAGCAATGCATGCTGTAGCGGAATGCCATATTCACTTTTGGCATATTCAATAAAGAATGGATTATGCTCTATACCCACACCTTCTATCCCTTTTTGTCGCAAAAGATATAAAAACTCTCCACAGTTAGCACTGACATCCAGCACTTTGATATTAGGGTGTAACCACGGCCTAATACGATTATAGCGAGGTACAGCCCGGTGGATAGCTTTATATAAGCGAGATAACTTAGGTATATTACTGGAGTTAAGAGACCGCGTATAGCGCTTTTTATAAAATACCGCTAATTGAGTCAGGCTTGGCAAGGGATTGGGGGCAATCAAGCCGCATCCTCGGCATAAAATTTTGTTATACTGGGTTTTATCTATTTTATGTGAATATATAACCTCATAGTCATAAGCCTCACACAGCTTGCATACAGCATCAACAGCCTGAGTGTTTGTATTATACTGTGTCATGCCGCCCTACATGTTGTTCTTTAGTCATTAAAAATATCTAGAGGTCGGATCAAGATTACCAGAACCTTAAAACAGCTATCTAATATTAGTAATTACCTGGAAATTTTTAAACTGTCCAGCCGTCTGATGAACTGAGTATCTTCTTAATGTTTTTAGAGATTACTACTATGTTTTTTACTCAATACTAAAGTCTCTGCTTTTGCTCTATAACTTTTGAAGCATGCTCATCAGCATTTTGCAGTGCTTCAATATGAATACCTTGCCTGTCTAATTTAGCAGCCACCCCACTAAGATGTGCTGCCCCTATATTGCATACTACATTATAGCCCAAAGCTGAAAGTCGTTCTAACTCATCTGCAAATTGC
>JANPII010000017.1:0-7341 GCA_031424915.1 Pseudomonadota bacterium | reverse complement strand
ATGCGAACTCGAATGAATGCCATCGTTGAGATAAAATATTATCCCGTTCCAGATTTGTCGAATAGCATGCAGCCATCAGCATATTATAGCCCTTAGTTTTGCTCTGCTCATCTTGGCATGTAGCACCTCGATGAGTTAGTGCATTAATCAATTTCTGATCACCGCTGGCATATGAATACCACAGCGCACTACGCCCACTGCTATCCTGCAAATTAATCTTCGATCCTGTAGGTTTCCACTTATCTAAAATATGTTGTGCAATTTTGCTATGTTCTGTGCTACAAGCAGCAATAAGGGGGTTATAAGAGGTTTCCTGCCCAGAGGAGGGGGCTATTTTAAATATTTGTTCCTCACAGGCAGAAGCTTCTAATTCCTCAAATATTTCCCTATTGCCCTGCAGGGCAGCAAACATTAGGGTATTACCGTGATATGTTATTGCCTTGTCTTTTGGGCTAGGTTTCTTGCTTGTTTCAATAGGTGGGGTGTATTTATAAAAGTAGTCTTTAGGCAAAAGTGCATGTAATGCTTTTTTTAATGTAGCTTTTGTCTCATCCTGCAGACCTTTGTGCGCATAGAGTAGCGTATATATTTTAAATACCACAGATGCATTGGCTTCGTCTCCACCGCGTTGCTGGGCTTTGGTTAGACTTAAACCAGGCGCTTGGGCTAGATGCAATAAAGATTGCGCAATACGGTTCTGTAAATCTATTAATTTGCCATCTTGTGCATGTTGCTCATAAGCTTCTTTATTCTCTTTCGGGAGGGTGCCAAGAAGAATATCGAGGCAGTTATTTAAATGAGAGCCTGATGCTGCACCATCAAACTCAACTTGCTTTTGCGAATCCTGTGAGGGGTGGAGCAGATTATGTACTATATTAGGTAATCCAAGGCTTATTGCGCTGCTTAACAAGCTATCTCGCACTCCATCATCAGTTATTGGTATATGATTAATATATTTCTCAAGGATTTCTAACTGCGTTTGGCAATTAAGCTGTAATCCAGTAAGGCATTTAGTTAATTCATGCACAATCTGAGGGTGGTCTATTTGATTACATTCTGCTGAATATTCCCAATGAAGCCATTGCTGTAACTTTTGATGGCCGCCCTTTATTGAGGTGGCAATAAGCTGGGGCAGCCACTTTTGAGGCTCGTCTTTTGGCATGTCCTCAGTTTCCAACCATTTTTTTAATACTGGCTCAAAGTCTATCTTTATGCCATCATTATCCTCATTTTCATAATCTTCGTCACTCTCAAAAGAGACATAACTCACATCATTTTCAGAATCATATGATGTTGTGACATCAGAACCCTCATCGTTATCTGCATTACCGCTCTTAAAAGATTCTAGCATAATTCTCCCTCGTGTCCTGTCCTAAGGCCCATTGTACCGGCAAATCCGGTTACAGCAAGCAGGTAAGAGAGAAATATTTCTTATATCAAGAAAAGAATGGCCTCATACCAACTCTCAGCTAAAACAGTACAAGGAGTGACAAGCGATGTGTAGTAAAATCTACATAAGCGAGGAGCGACGCTGTAATCTTTTAGCTGAGAGTTGGTATTAATGAAGCGCAGGCAATAGAGCAACTCTACCGCCTTCTACTCTCAGACGAGGCCAGGTGTTGGTGTGCTCATCATAGTTATGGGAGACTGAAAGGATCAGGGTATCGCTTAGGTATGTATCAATTATATGATGCATACGGCCTACATTTTCCTCATCTAAAGCACTGAATGCTTCATCCAGTACCAGCATTTTAGGAGCTTGTAGTACGCCACGTAAGAAAGCAATACGCTGTTTTTCTCCCCCGCTTAATACACGTCCCCATTCATCCACATCATATAGGCGCGCAATTAAATGTGATAAGTCTGCTTTTTCTAATAAAGCTTCAATTTGGGATTGTGATGGAGCAAGGGTTTGTGGATACTGTATAGCTTGAAGTAAAGTGCCGTAAGGCATATATGAATTTTGTGGGATAAATGCCACCTCATTTGGGGCATGTATAGTGCCTTCAGCAAAGGGCCATATGCCCGCAATAACCCTTATCAATGTGCTTTTACCAGAACCTGATGGGCCTATAATTAAATAACGCAACGCTTTCGAGTTAAAAGGTGCATCGAGTTTTAGCAGTATTTGCCCCATTGGCAAGCGCACTTCTAATTGTTGCCAATGCAAAATAGGACCCTTTTCCTGTACAAAAAGCACCTTAGAATTAGCCTGTTCTTTGTCCCATTGCTCCATGGAAGATACAAATGTATGAAGACGCCAAGTAACAGCTTGAAAAGCAGCAATGGCAGTATAAGAGCTTATGATCCACGACAGCGCAGAATTGAGGCTGCCGAAAGCATCAGAAACTTGCATAACATCACCCAGCTTGATTTCTTTGGCAAAATAGCGTGGAGAAACTATAATGATCGGCATGATTATAGATATGTTGTTATAGATATTGGTAAAGATAGAAAGGGATAGGCCAAGCTTAATTCTTTGCTTGGTATTGCGTACTACCTCCTTAAATCTTTCAAGCAAGCTGAATCTTTCAAATTTAGCGGCATTATAAAATGCTATAGCTTCTGCATGCTCTCGTAGGCGCATCATTCCATAACGAAAGTTGGCTTGTAGGTGTTCCTGCTCAAAAAGCAACTTTACTAAGGGCTTACCAATAAGGTGCATCATCACCGTAGAGATTAAAGTATATATCAGTGCAATCCAGACCATATATCCAGCCACGTGCACTTCATGTCCTAAAACAGTAAAATTAATATCGCCAGAAATGCGCCATAATATGACAGTGAAGGTAATCAATGAAACAGCAGCGCTCACCAAGCCAATGCTTAAGGTATTAAAGTAGCTGACAAAGCTAAGAATATCTTCAGATATCCTTTGGTCAGGGTTGTCTGATTCATATCCCATAACCTTAAGTCCGTAGAAAGTACGGCCCTCTGTCCATCGCTCTAAGTAATTGTGAGTAAGCCAATAACGCCAATGCAGTTGCATCCACATGTTTGTGAAAGTCTTAATTAAAAAAACCAGGATCATTAATGTAACTAGTACAAGCCATTCCTTAATACAGGTGCTAAAAGCCTCATAAGATAGTTCCTGCAGGGCATTATAAAATCTATTGCTCCAGGAATTATACTGTACGTTGATATAAATAAAGAGGAGTTCAAACGTAATAATGACAAGCAACATGCCCAAAGCTGCATATTTGCTCTGGCCTGTGAAATAGGGTTTTGCTACTTTCCATGCATTGTATAACACAGTTTTTATATTTTATATTAATTGTGATGCTTGCTAAATACCTGGTTTTGGCATGATAGTCAATCAATGTATTCAATTAAATGCTGACGGTCTTTAGCTTCAATATACTGGCGCGAAAATAGTAGAATTACCAAAAAGGTGCCGCTTCAAGTGTATAGGTATTTCCTAAGCTTGGTATAATATTTGTATCTCTGCTTGGCTTGCAATTGCCACTCTATTGCGTCCTTCTTCTTGCGTGCCTTTAGCAGCATATAAGGCACTGTCCACTCGTTTTATCAGAGATTTTGGCGTGTCATTTAGCGTAAGCTTAGTGACGCCAAGGCTCATAGTATGATTTACGTTATGAGCGCTAGTACCATTGGCAATTTTGCTGCGTAAGCGCTCTGCTATTAATGCAGCCTCACCTAAACCAGTATTGGGTAATACTATAATAAATTCTTCTCCACCAACACGGGCGCATATATCTAAAGGTCTAGCATTCTCTGACAGCACCTTGCCTAGCTCTTTCAACACTGCGTCTCCCACATCATGGCCATAGGTATCATTGAGCTTTTTGAAATGATCTATATCCAAGGCAATTACAGATAAGTCTTTGTCTCTATCCTGTGCATCCTTTACCAAATTTTCCATATGTACATTAAGATAATACCGATTAAAAAGGGCGGTTAACGCATCATGATTTGCCATATAGTAGAGCCTGTTTGTATAATTTTCTTGAATAAAGCGCATAAGGCAAGCAATAATTATGGATAGTAAGATATAGAGGAAAGAGCCTCCTAATGCTCCTTGATATATGGCTTGGTGACCTATTAAGCAAGCAAATATGGTATAGGCAAGATTGCCTATGATAAACCCTAATAATGCTATAGCTGCAAAGCTTATCCAATCTACAAACAGAGATAACGAGAAGATAGCAAGTATAGCCCCACCCAGCATTTGCTCGTTGTTAGGAAGGGTCAGGTAGCTATAAGTACTAAGTGCAGGAAGGGTGCACATCAACATAAAATGAAAGTATAAAGGTAAGTATTTATTAGCATGCTCACCCCATATGTGGTGCAATCCTAAAGCGAGGCAACCAAACCCTGCAAATATGCGTAATACTATTTCAATACGCCACATTATATTTTGAGTAACATATAGGTGCGATTCGTAGGCCGTGCTTGAAAATAAAAGAGGATATATAGAATAACACAGGCCGAAAATTGCAAATTGGTAATAATGAGGTGGATATTTTTCTACGCTACGTTGGCTATAGAAAAGTAAATCACGGAATCGTAAGCCATGTAACCACTTGAAGAACTTTACAATCCTAGCACTGAACTCCAGGCCACTTTGTTCTGCCTGTGACTCTTGCTCTAAGCGAGCCAGCTCTTGGGGCACATGTTCAACAGGAATGCCAAGAGCTATTGATTGCTCCTCATACCACTTTGCTAAATCAATTTGCTCTTGTTGGGCGACATTGTGCAGTATACCCAATTTCTCTTGGATGTAATGAGCGCCAAATAACCCTATTGCTCCTCCAACCAAACCAAAAACCGTACTGAGTACATCAACTGCACCTTGAATGTAATTACCAAGCAGGATCCCTACAATGGATAGAATGATGGATGCTAAAAAGGCGCGTGAATTAGTTCTAAACTTTAAGAAGCCTGCAATTAAAGGGATGACTGTTACGGTTCCAAAATTAGTTGCTAGCCATACTAATTCTAAGACACTGGAGCCCCATAGAGCTAAGGATGTGGCTACCATACCTGCGCAAAAGGTGCTGATTCGTGCTATCAGAAGCTCCGCTTTATCGTTAATTGCGGGGTAATGCGCTTTTATTATATTGTGTGATATTAATGCTCCAGAAATATTAAGATAAGAATCTGCAGTAGACATGATTATGGCCATAACCCCAATCACTGCGGTACCTTTGACGCAAATAAACAGTTGCTGATTCATCATATGCCATATTACGTTTTGTGCAGAAATCTCTCCTCCAATCCCAGTGGATAAAATAAAGCCAAGCATGCAAATAGTCATAACTACCGTAAAGTCTATCAAAGCTATAATAGCTAACCCATATTTCAACTGCTTCGGGTTCATAGACATTAAAAAACGCTGTATGAATGGGGCGCTAAACTCTGGCATTAGCATATATACAACACACCCAAAAAACATCCATGCTCTCTCGCTAGTATCAAGGCTTAAATTCCATCTGTCCTCTGGCACCATAGCCCTGATTCCTTCCCATCCTCCAACTTTCTGTAGCAATAATGCAGCGAGCACAGGCACTACCACATAGAATATGCCAAATTGGAATATGTCTGTTACTACTACAGCTCTAGCACCGCCTAAGATAGAGTAAAAGATGATTGTTCCCATGCCTATGCACACTCCGACTTTTACAGGTATTTCAATAAAATAATTAAGCAAATACCCTACTGCTACTGCCTGTGCTGCTATTGTACCGATGTTTAGTAGGAGGCTGCTATACGCTGTTATTACACGCCCATAATTACCATAAAGTCGCTCCATAATATCAATTGAGGTTATGCATCCTCTAAATTGAGTAACATTACGACCAAAAATCTTGTAAGCTAACCACCAGCTTACTGGTTTTAAAAATAAGGCCACAGCAATCAAGGCGCCAATTGACGTGACTCTTTCTATATTACCAATTGTAGCCCCTGCGCCTAAGTACGTCGCGTAGAGAGTAGCAACTAAAGCTGCAGTGGAAATTTTCCCACTGCCTAAGGAATACTCTCTAATGTTTTTTATCTTATCGGAGTTCTTGTAGCCCACATAAAGGCATAAAACTAAGTAAAAGCAAATTAGTATTAGGTCAATATAGGCTAATTTACCATAGCTTTGTGTGAAAAAATCTATTATATTCATACTTTAGCCCCTAAATATTACATTGGTGTTATTGTATTGGAGCTAAATTTCAAAATCAAGCAGCAATATATTAAATTTTTAGTAAATATATTGCTTATAGATGGATTGTAGGGGCAATTAAAATAATATTTATATATTCTAGCAGGATTGTATCTGTTCAGCCTCCACCAGGCGTACCTGGCCCCCTTAGTGTTGACACCATTGCCTGAGCACCTACGCGGAGTTAAGCCGCTATACTATTGCTAGCTGTTTTTGAGCAAGCAGCAAGCCATGCCACATAGGCAGCATAACAGGATAATATCGTGGGTTTTGATATACCATGTCCCGCATGCAGTTTATAGCTGCAGTCATTTTAATAGTGCGTTTTTCCTGGGAACTAGCAAATAGCATAATGTCGTCTACAATTAATAGCCCTCCAGGACGCAGCAATCTATCAGCTTGCTTAAAATATTCAGGATAACTCTGTTTATTAGCATCAATAAAAACGGCATCAAAATGTTTGTCTGGTAATGTTGGCAGTATATCTTCTGCCGCACCATGCTTTAATTCTATTAATGCTTTGAATAGTGTCTTTTGCACATTACTAACAGCTTGGGCATGGTAGGCGGCTGATTTTTCAATAGTAATGAGCTGCCCATCTTTAGGTAGGGCGCCCGCTAACCATATAGTTGAATAACCAACTCCTGTACCAATTTCAAGCACATTTTGCGCTCTCGTTAAATGTAGCAACCAGCGTAATAGCGCCCCTTCTTCCGGCGATAATTGCATTTCCCGTGTTGCAGTAGGCATGCTCTTGCGAATAGCTGCCAGGACGGGGTCTGTCATGCTATCGTTTAAAGCTGAATTAGACGTGAAACGACTTCTCGCAGCCACATCTGCCCTTTTCATTTGGGTTAATAAAAACAAAGCCCGATTTGTGATCGCTTTCAACGTAATCTAGCATCGTACCGATAAGATGGAGTTCATCACTTTTGTTTATCAATACAGCGATACCATGTTCGGTTACTAGGTTGTCATTTGGTAACTGCTCATCGGCATATTCAAATACATACTCCAGACCTGCGCACCCACGCTTTTTTAACCCAACACGTATACCTATTGATGGTTTGCCACGCCTAGCTAGTAAATTCTGTATCTGTGATGCCGCAGCTTCACTTATCTGAATTACAGCAGGGCGCTTTTTAGGAGCGGGAGAATTGGAACCTGTG
>JANPII010000016.1:0-7847 GCA_031424915.1 Pseudomonadota bacterium | reverse complement strand
CTTAGCCAATACAGACGTAATAGCTGCAGTCAATGTCGTCTTACCATGGTCAACGTGACCAATAGTACCTATGTTCACGTGCGGCTTTAGCCTCTCATATTTCGTCTTCGCCTTGCCCATTTCTCTCTCTCCTTTATTTGTTTTCACTAATAATTTCATTTGCGATGTATTGTGGCACTGGCTCGTAGTGCGAAAAGTGCATGCTATAGCTTGCACGCCCCTGAGTCATAGACCGCAGTGTATTTACGTACCCAAACATTGACGCCAATGGTACCTTGGCATTAATCACTTGCGCATTGCCACGCGCTTCCATGCCAAGAATCTGTCCACGAATACTATTAAGGTGTCCTATAACATCCCCCATGTATTCTTCAGGGGTCACAACCTCAACCTTCATCACGGGCTCGAGAATCTGCGCGCCTGCATTTTTCATGCCTTCGCTAAATGCATCTTTGGCCGCAATTTCAAACGCAAGTGCGCTAGAATCAACTGCATGGTAGGCCCCATCCATCAAGGTGGCCTTAAAGTCAATTGCTGGATATCCAGCTTGTATACCACTTTGACTCTTCAGCGCAATACCTTTTTCTACCGCTGGAATAAATTCTTTTGGAATATTGCCACCAATTACTTTGTTCTCAAACACAAAACCGCTACCTGTTTCACCTGGCTCAAACCTAATCTTAACCCGAGCATACTGACCAGCTCCACCACTTTGCTTTTTATGAGTATAATCGACATCATATGCTTTAGTAATAGTCTCGCGATAAGCCACCTGTGGGGCGCTTACTTTTGCTTCAACTTTAAATTCGCGCCGCATCCGATCTACAATAATCTCTAGATGCAATTCGCCCATACCAGCAAGTACTGTCTGGTTAGACTCTGAATCTACCTTGACTCTTAAAGTTGGGTCTTCTGCCACTAAACGTGCAATAGCCAATCCCATCTTTTCTTGGTCATCAGCAGTATTAGGTTCTATTGCCACTTCAATTACTGGATCTGGAAAATCCATTCTTTCTAGAACTACTGCCATGCCTTCTTCACACAATGTGTCGCCAGTGGTAGTATCTTTTAGCCCTGCAATGGCAATAATGTCTCCAGCACGTGCTACTTTTATATCTTCACGATTATTCGCATGCATAAGTAGCATCCGACCTACTCTTTCTTTTTTAGATTTGGTTGCATTAAATACCGATGTGCCTGCATCTAAAGTACCGGAGTATACTCGCACGAAAGTTAATGATCCAACAAAAGGGTCATTCATTACTTTAAATGCAAGACCTACAAATTTTCCTTCATCCTTAGAGTCAATTAAAATGTCTGAATCATCTTTAAGGTTAATGCCATGTTCAGGTGGTACATCAATAGGACTTGGCAAATAGTCCGCTACTGCATCTAGTAATGGTTGCACCCCTTTGTTTTTAAATGCACTACCACAAAATACTGGCACTAATTTACTAGTTACCACTCCTTTACGTATACAGGCTTTGATCTCATTTTCAGAGATTTCTTCACCATTTAAGTATTTCTCCATAATCGCATCGTCCATCTCGACTGCGGCTTCAAGCAGCTTTTGCCGATACTCTGTGGCTCTTTCTATTAAATCTTCTGGAATGCTTTGGTACTCATACTTAGCTCCTAACCCCTCTTCTAGCCACACAATAGCACGCATTTTGACTAGATCTATTACCCCAACAAACGTATCTTCAGCGCCGATTGGCAACTGCATCACGATTGGATTAGCACCTAAGCGATCTATAATCATTTCTACACAACGATCGAAGTTAGCACCAGTACGATCCATCTTATTAACAAAACACATACGTGGGACTTTGTATTTATCCGCCTGACGCCAAACCGTCTCAGATTGTGGCTCTACTCCCGCAACTCCATCAAATACAGCAACCGCCCCATCAAGTACCCGTAGTGAACGCTCTACTTCTACAGTGAAATCTACGTGTCCTGGGGTATCAATAATGTTGATTTGTACATCAAGCCCGTCTTCTGTTTTCCATTGGCAAGTAGTAGCAGCAGAGGTAATAGTAATGCCTCGCTCCCGCTCTTGCTCCATCCAATCCATGGTAGCAGCGCCTTCATGTACTTCGCCAATTTTATGAGACTTACCAGTATAATAAAGTATACGCTCCGTAGTAGTGGTTTTACCGGCATCAATATGCGCAGCTATGCCAATATTTCTATAATTTTCAATCTTAGTTTTACGCCCAGACATATACTCTCCCTACCACCGATAATGCGCAAGCGCTCTATTTGCTTCTGCCATCTTGTGCGTATCTTCGCGCTTTTTAACAGCAGGGCCAGTGCCGCTAGCAGCTGACATTAATGCTACGCGTAAAGAATCTTCCATAGACCCTTTACTAGCACGTGCGGCCGATACTAACCAGCGCATTGCCAAGGCCACCGCACGATCAGCACGTACTGGAACTGGCACTTGATAGGTAGCACCACCAATACGTCTTGAACGTACCTCGATCTCTGGACGTACGTTTTCAATTGCTTTTTCAAACACTTCAATAGCGTCTTGACCAGTTTTTTCAGTAATACCACTTAACGCATGGTAAATCAGCTTCTCAGCTACTGACTTCTTGCCAGACAGCATAATACAGTTTACAAAGCGAGCTAACAGTAAGCTGCCATATTTTGCGTCTGGTAAAACCTGACGTTTTTTTGCTTTAGCCTTTCGAGACATTATTTCACTCCTTTTATTACTTAGGCTTTTTAGTGCCGTAAAGAGAACGCGCTTGCTTACGATCTTTAACACCTGACATATCTAAAACACCACGTTTATTATGGTAACGCACACCTGGCAAGTCTGGAACTCTTCCACCTTCGATTAGAACAACAGAGTGCTCTTGCAAAGTGTGTCCTTCACCAGGAATATAACTAGTAACTTCATGCCCATTGGTTAAGCGCACTCTGCATACTTTACGTAATGCCGAGTTAGGTTTCTTAGGGGTCGTAGTATAAACTCTAATACACACACCACGCTTCTGCGGGCACGCCTCAAGCGCTGGCGTCTTACTTTTATACGTTTTAGGTACACGAGGCATCCTAATGATTTGATTCACCGTTGTCATCTATATATTACTCCAAATAACTATTCAACCGTTGAAACGCAACTGGGAGTTGGATAATATTGAGACGGACTCCATCAGTCAAGCTTTTTTTGCATCCTATCATCAGAAATTTGCAACACACCACAAATCATCCATAAACATGCCGCTATTGACACACCCATAACCACCTATAAAATATCAAGCATGAACGCTTAAAATTCTTATTGATATATAATCTAAGAGCCTTTATGGTACTCAACACTTAACAAATTTTTGAGGTGAAACTTATGAAAACACAATGGTCCCCACAAGTAATGCTAGGCATTGGAATCGGCGCCGCCCTACTTCTAGGCTTACTATTTTATAAAAGCGCACAAACGGTTCCACCCGCTGCGCATAATAATGAAATGATGAATGAAACTATAAAAACTTACATCGACCAGCACCCAGAGGATATCTTACAGGCTGTAGAAAAGTATCAAGAGCGCAAAACCAATGAAATGATTGCACAGCTCACTGCTAATATTAAGTCTAAGAAAAACGAGCTAGAGCAAAATGCAGCTGACCCTAAATTAGGTTCAGATGCTGCGTCCGTCAAAATTGTAGAATTTTTTGATTACGGGTGCGTGTATTGCCGCAAGATGCAACCGCTTATTGCAAAAGCCGTACAGAATAACCCTGATGTACAGATAGTATTCAAAGAAATGCCAATGTTTGGGGATGCTTCCACAACTGCCGCAAAAATAGCCTTAGCTGTGAACAAAATAGATTCAAGTAAATACTATCAATTCTACTCAAGCATGATGCACAACCAAAACAATAATCTTGCTGAAGCTGCTATGGAAATAGCAACCGGCTTGGGCATTAGCGCTGATAAAATCAAGCAGGTGATGCAGGATGCTTCTATAGAAAAAACATTAGCTGATAACCGTAAACTTGCTACCGAAATTGGAGTACGTGGCGCACCAGCTTTTGTTATTAATGGCGAGCTGTTTATTGGTTTAATTGAACCAGATTTGCTTCAAGCAAAACTAGATGCAGCTAAAGGACTTAAGTCTACTGAAAGCACACCTCCTGCTGTAGCTCAGCCAACACCACCTGATAATACTACATCAGGCCAAGCTGCCGATCAAACAGCTGAAACATCAAAAACTCCTTCTGATAGCAGCAGCACTACTACTGCTCAGTAACTACTAATCTAATAAAATAACCCCAAGGCACATATGTTTTGGGGTTATTTTATTAGATATTATACCAAATCTAGGAAATAAGTGCACACTTGAAAATTTTTGAGGAATTTTGGCATATCTTTGAGACGCTTGTATTCAAATACTTGCGCGAAAATGGTATGGTAAAATTACCAAATAGGCGCCGCTTCAAGTGTATAGTTATTTTCTAGATTTGGTATTACCTCTCAAATAAGTAAATAAGCTGCTTCATACTTTAATCATGGCAAAAACACGACTTTTTATAATCTTGAAAAAATTGAAACTTTAATATGATGTTGCTGCTTAATCAATAAAAAGCCATGTTTTTGGTTATAAGTTTAATCTGCCACGCGCGAAGTAAGTTCGACGCTTGCAGATCTGTTCTTAGTTTTCATTCACGATTTTAACTTAAATTATTAGTAAAAATGCTTTTTTCTAAACCTCATGTTTTAACCCTGACACTTTAATGTAGTTGCATTTTTGGCGGGCTGATGCCATACTAACCTTGCAATAATATTAAGCTATGGATTTTACATGCAAGCTTCAGTCTGCCTCCCAACATATTTAAAAAGCTTAAATGCAGAGCAGTCTCAGGCAGTAACCACTGTAGAAGGACCTCTATTAGTATTAGCAGGAGCAGGCACAGGTAAAACCAGAGTACTTACCACTAGAATTGCTCATATGTTATCTATCTCCGCTGCTGCTCCTCATGAAATCTTGGCAGTAACCTTTACCAATAAAGCTGCTCGTGAGATGAAGCATAGGGTGCACAGCCTAGTAAGCCATGCTGCAGATAATCTGTGGATAGGAACTTTTCATGCTATAGCAGCGCGCATACTACGCCTCCATCCTGAAGCAGTCGGACTAACTCGTGACTTCACTATTTTAGATCGTGACGAACAGTTAAAAATCGTCAAGCAAATCCTTAAGGACTGCAACATCGATGATAAAGCTCTGCCCCCGCGCTTTTTCCTCCAACTAATCGATAAAGCAAAAAACAAGGGATTAGAGCCGGATAAAGTGCCTGCTATAGACGATCAAACTCTGCAAAATGCCTATACCTTTACTGCCCTATACACCGAATACCAAAAGCGCATACGCTCTTATAATGCTGTTGATTTTGGCGATCTAATTATGTTTAACATCAAACTACTCAACAGTGATGCGGCAATATGCGCACATTACCAACAACACTTTAAGTATATACTAGTAGACGAATATCAAGATACCAACGTCGCACAATATTTATGGCTACGTATTTTGGCACAAAAACATAATAATATATGCTGCGTAGGAGACGATGACCAGTCAATATATGGCTGGCGTGGAGCAGTGGTGGAAAACATTCTAAGATTTGAAAAAGATTATGCTCCACAAGCGCAGGTAATACGCTTAGAACTAAATTACCGCTCTACCGCCCATATTCTTAATACCGCTTCTGGAATCATTAATCAAAACCGCAAACGTCATGGTAAGGCCCTATGGACTGAAGCAGCAGGAGGAGAAAAAGTTCGAGTTGGTACCTTTCAGAACGACCGAGAAGAAGCACGTTATGTGGCAGAAGAGATAGAATCAATGCAACGCTTTGGCAGATACAAGCCATCAGATGTTGCCATTCTAACGCGTGCTGGGTACCAAACCCGTACTTTTGAGGAAAGCCTAAACTATTTGCGCATACCGTATCAAATTGTTGGTGGCTTGAAGTTTTATGAACGACAAGAAATACGTGATGCCATAGCTTACGCCCGACTTATAGTTAACCAAAACGATAACCTAGCCTTCGAACGTATCGTGAATGTTCCAAAACGTGGGGTAGGCTCTGGCGCCTTGCAAAATATTTCCCAATATTCAAGAGATCATGGATGTTCTTTCTTTCATGCCGCACAACAACTTATCGCAACAGAACAACTCAAAGGTAGAGCTCGCGATTTGTTATCTGCCTTTTTAAACCAGATACTACGTTGGAATGAGTTGATCAACCAATTACCCCATCACCAAGTCATCGACCAAGCCCTAATTGAAAGCGGCTACATAGATTTATGGCGAGATGAAAAAACTGTAGAAGCCAAAGAGCGGCTGGATAATCTTAAGGAACTACTGCGTAGTATGGAAGACTACGAAAGCATCACTTCATACTTGGAGCATGTTAGTTTGTTAAGCGATGTAGATGCGCTACATAATGAGAATCGAGTCAATATCATGACTATACATGCAGCCAAAGGGTTAGAATTTAGCGTGGTGTTTCTAGTGGGCTGGGAAGAGGGAATATTTCCTAGTCAACGGTCATTACAAGAAGGGGGAAATGACGCTCTGGAAGAAGAGCGCCGCCTGGCCTACGTGGGCATTACTCGGGCTAAAGAACGCCTATATATTACTCATGCCCTCTATCGCCGTCATTACAATGGATACTATCAATATAATCCCCCATCTTGCTTCCTTAAGGAGTTATCTGCTGCTAATTGTGAAGTGATTATGTAGCTAAGGCCTATGATTTTTAGATATCTCATAAAGCATTAACAATATCTTAACTATATTGCTGCATTCTATAATTAATATTACTAATTATAGATGATAAGTTATGCAGAACAACCCTACTAAGCAGCACTCTATCGATCAGCTCAATACAAGAATTAAGAATCTAGAGGCTCAGCTCGCGGCCTTATCAAAGCTGGATGATTATATTATAAAACTAAATGATCTAAAGCCAAAATGGCCTTGGAGTAGCGCTGAAAAGAACCAAGCTGAGTGGATAAAAAATGTTACCGATACACTAAACAATTTAAGACCACAGGATCAGATATCTGCAGAAAAGCTACCAGAGATGGCAAAGCAAGGGGAAAATGCAGTTACTGCTGCTCTAATAATGGACATAAAAAGCCAAAGAGCAGAAATAGACGAAGCTCTCAAAAAAGTAAAAGCTGAGCTAAAAGATTTTATCACTCCAGCATATGAGAAGATTATTGGCAACTTAGACCGCCAGATAAAATTACAGAAGGGTAAGCAAGCCCAACTTGCAAGCACAGAAAAAGAAGCGCATGAGAGTATTTCTAAATCTATCAAAGCACTAGACCAAGAACGCAAGGCAGTGAAGCTAGCTCATGATTTGATTACTGTGATTAATGCTAAAGGTAAGGATTCTGGCGCATTCCTTTCATTATGGCAAATTGGTACAGCTGCGCTTACTCAAGACGTAAGCCTCCGCGATGCATACCAACTCATTAATACTGTAATGGATGACTTAAAAGAGAAACTTGGCCCAAGCCAATGGTCCATGCGCGCAGTATTAGGGCACCCAAAAATACAAGATTTGTTACAGTATGAAAGTGTTTGGCAAGTATTTAAAGATGAAGCTGACCTCCTAGGCGAAGCTCTTTCTAAATATGAAAATCTTTTTCATGAGGCAGCTAAGAGAACGCTACAGTTCAATACTCGATTAGGTGAGTTATATAATGTAGACGGCGGCATGAGAGAAGAATCGGCCAAGTTAATTAAGAGTCTAAACTCAGCTGTGAATGAGGTTATTCAAAACAATGCCGAGCAAATACAAAAGGGCTTAACTAAAGAAGAG
>JANPII010000015.1:0-14440 GCA_031424915.1 Pseudomonadota bacterium | reverse complement strand
ACATCACAGGAAAGCAGTGCTCATGGTAATCAATCAGTAGGAAATGATAGCAGTAATAGCACAAAGAAGGAATGGAGAGATAAAGATATACAGCTTAAAGGCTACTTTGAAGAGCTCTCAGCATTATGTGTCGGTGTTGATAAGCGGTTAGAAGCATTTGGCGAGAATAAAGAAGAGGCTGTGCAGATTATAAGATCTGTTACTAAAGCCTATGTAGATTTAACCAAAGAGATGTGGAAGGAAAAAGAAGCGCAAAAGAGCCGGAGTTTATAATAATTAATAAAGGAGAAGAACCATGGAAGAGAAATACGATTTCAACATTGAGAAGGCTGATAAGGCAATAAAGTATGTAAAAGACCGCCTTAAGAAATCAGGCAACAAGCTAGACCGTTATGATATTTTAGCCTTATATATAATGAAGAATAAGAATTCAGGTGAGGATTATACTACTGAGTCACAGCAGTATTTCCTATATAATCTGGCGCGGCTGTGTACAAATAATGATGAAAGGGTGGCTGCTGAACTTGATGCTCTTAAGCAGCTACGTGTACTAAAAATGGATAGATTTGCTGAGAGACTAAATGGACGAGTGGTTGAATTGATGAGTGTTATTGTGAGCTCGGCAATAGTTCAGGATGACGCCGTGTCGCACGTCAACCTGATAGAAAAGATATGGGAATTAGGGAGGGGTGGAAATAGTATTATAATAGATTCGCCGGAATTAGTGAACCCACCGTTGCAGCTGCATGGAGAAGCCCGCTTCTTCGAATTGATGCATGATTTAATAAATTGGATTAAATGGTTGGTTAGCTTGCCTCAGAAGCTAACTGGCTTAGCTAATTTCTCAAGCAGGCAAGCAGATACAGGCTTGATAGAATCAACTCAAAGCTTAGTAAGATGGAGGGATAAAGATATAGAGCTCAAAGGTTACTACGAAGAGCTTTCAACATTCTGTGCTGGCACTCATGCATTTTTTGGACAACTACCAGATGACAACATGAGACATGAGTTAGTGCAGATTATACGAGCAGTAGTAAAGGCTTATGTAGACCTAACTAGGGAAATGTGGAAAGAGAAGGAAGAGCAAAAAAAGACAAAGACTGTAAGCCTCTCTTCTCAAACAACATCTAGCCACGAACGTAATTTACGACCTGCAACAGTAACGGATGAAGGTCTAACTATGGTTAGAGCTACAGTCTCCTCTTTACCATCAGACCTTGCTAAAGCATTAAAGCAAGAGATGCAGGCTCGTGTGGTAAGCCTAAGACAGATATTTCTTGACCAAAAGTTAAAGAATGCTGAATTACTTTATGTAAGAGCATTGATCAAAGGAGATAAGCCTATTCAGCCTAGCTTGGTAGCAAAGGATATAATATATCTTGAGAAGTTGATATCTACTATAAGAGAAAAGCATCAGTTACCTGGTGCTGAATTTTCTTATCAAATCTTAAATTATTCTCAACTGACAGCTATAAATAAATATCTTAGAGGTAACCCTAGTTCGGAAGAAGTAAAAGGAATAATTGAAGAAAGCTTAAAGGAGTTGCTTCCAATTATGCCGGTTGAGAAAAACCAAGCAGATGTTACAACAAGCAGTGATACCACGCACCAAAGACGCATATCTGAGGAACGTGAATCTAAGCCCACTGATTTACCCCTAAGTTCTTCCAAGTAGTACACTGCCGTTTGCCAGATTGCCATCTATACTTGACCGCAAGGTTTGGCTATCTGGCTGCGGCATATTCTTGTACCGACTCTCAGCTAAAAGATTACAGCGTCGCTCCTCGCTCATGTAGATTTTACTACACATCGCTTATCACTCCTTGTACTGTTTTAGCTGAGACTTGGTATTAGTTATATTATATTGTAAATTCAGGTATAATAAAAACTCTAAACAGCATCGCAACTTGCAGATAGCCTGAAGCTGTGGTATAATGCGGAGACAACTAAAGTGAGAATATAACAGTGAAGCGGCATAATCTAACGAAACCCTTGGTATTAGTGGGCATGATGGGCAGTGGTAAGAGCACCGTGGGTCGCCGCCTCGCCCGCAAGCTAAACTTGCAATTTTATGATAGTGATAAGGTCATAGAAGGCCAAGAAGGTTTGCCTATTGTTGATATTGTAGAATTTAAAGGCGAACCATATCTTAGACGCAAAGAACATGAGGTGATTACTGATATTCTGCGCTATGGAGCTGTTGTGCTTTCCACCGGAGGAAATAGCTTTGTAGACCCTGTAGTACGCAAACTAATTACAGATGTTGGCGTGGCGATATGGCTCCAGGCTGATTTTGATACCCTCTATGAACGCATCGCACGGCGCAATACCAGGCCAGAATTTAATGGCACCGACCAGCATGCAGTTTTAGAAAAGATGATGCAGGAACGTCAGGAAATTTATACTACCGCTCCCATACAGGTAGAAAGCGGCAAAGAAGATGTAGGCTATTTGGTGGATAAAATTATTGTCAAGCTAGAAGCATATTTGGGACAGCAATTGTAGATACAGTCCAAGCGTAAGAGTTCGGTAATGGTGTCAACTAGTACATATAAACCATGAAATACAACCTTGTCATTAGAAGCACCGAAGGTCTGCTACAATCTAAGAACCCCATTGCGCACCAATTCACCTATAGGCGCGAATTTCGTGTTGGATAAGAGTGCTGACACTTAAAAACACCTATAAGTATTTTCCTTAGGTGCCAAATTAGCTTATTAATAAAAAATAATATTTTTAAAAATCTTTCATTACCCACTTGACTAGTAGATTTGCAGCTGCTATAAATAATAGTAGGAGCGGATACCGCGGTCGAAAGGCCGCGGTATTGACATCATTTACTTCTTACTGTTCACATAATCACCCAAGCAGTTACCCAGCAGCTGTAAAAGCTAATCTCTGGTTATATAACTTTTTGGTCACAATCGCCAGATCATAGGCCAAATATCATCTCCTGGATTTTCGTCCACTCAACTAAACAGCTACAGGGGTGAAGCCATTGCCACGCACCTTCGGTGCTCGCAATGAGGATTTTCTGCACTCTACACCACTATCCTAATCAAAAACTCTGGTTTTAAATATCCGGGCCCCTATTTTTTTCTATAGCCACAACACATCGTAGAACACCCGCAAGGTCCGCGCGGACTTCCAGTATGAAAAACCCAAGTTCCTGTAGTATGGCACAAACTTCTTCCTCTTGGCCAATGCCAATCTCAAAGAACATATGTGCATTTTCTGCTAAATACGGCAACAGCGTAGAGGCAATTTGCTTGTAATGCCTTAATCCATCGGCATTATCGGTCAATGTGTAATGTGGCTCATATTCTCTCACCTCTATAGGCAAAAGCGACATATCCTTAAGGGGAATATAGGGAGGATTAGCAACGATAATATCAAAAACTGCATCTTGGGGGAGAGCGCTCAGCCAATCGCTTTGAAGTAACTGTGCCCGGGAAGCAACGCCGTGCTGGCTGGCATTGTGCTTTGCTATAGATAGGGCTGCAGTACTGAGGTCTACCCCCACGCCTTGGGTGTTTGGATATTCGCATAACAAAGTTATAAGCAAGCAGCCACTGCCCGTTCCAAGGTCCAGTATATGGTAGGGTGCTGTCTTATTTGCCATATAATCTAGAACGCATTCGATCAACACTTCGCTATCAGGCCGCGGGGTTAATACATCGCGGCTGACTTTAAATTCCCGACTCCAAAACTCGCGATAGCCTAATATTTGCGACATTGGTTCGCCTTGCAAGCGCCTTTGGACTAAGGTTTGAAAGGTATCTAAAGATTTATGGTTCAGCTGTATACTCTCAGGATGTAGGAGTAAGTATTGACGAGTGCAGCCTACTGCTGCAGCCATTAGCAGCTCAGCATCAATAGGCTTTATACCAACATCATACATACGTGCAGTAGCAATACGCATAACTTCCATGAGCTTAGCATTGGTATTAATCATCTATGCAGCAAGCTCCATCAAGTGAGGAAAGCCTCTGGCTGTTAAACTACAAACAATAGGAGCAAAGCAAGCAAGAAGCTAAATAGCCCCATTGCTTCAGTAAGTCCTGCACCTATGAATGCACTTTTCATTAACTGTGGTTCGGCAGATGGATTGCGTGCAACGCTGTTAAGCAAAGCGGAAAAGATATTACTCACCCCAATTGCTGCACCTAGCATTCCAAATACCAATATTCCTACTCCTAAGTATTTCAACCCGTCTCTTAAACCTTCCATTTCCATAGCTTCCTCTTATTGTAATTATGTTAAGTTTATAATTTAACGTCAGTGCAGGTTTACAGCATCGTTAAGATACACGCAAGTCAATATTGTAAAAATATAAGCCTGCAGCATGGCGATAAATATTTCAAAGCCTGTGAGCACTGTCAAGAGTGCAAAAGGCAAAAATCCCAAAAATCCGGCCATCAACACAAATGAAGCTAAGACCTTCAAAACGATATGTCCTGCAGTCATGTTGGCTGCAAGACGTACGGATAAGCTCACTGGGCGCACCAAGTAGGCGAATAGTTCAATAAGGATTATAAGCGGGGCCATAAACATCGGCGTTCCTTCTGGCAGCAGCAGCGAGAAATAATGTGTACCATGTTTAATAAAGCCTAAAATTGTGATACTTAAAAATACCACAATAGCCAAGGCAAAAGTCACAGCAATATGGCTCGTCACCGTAAAGCTAAATGGAATCATTCCCAGTAAATTACATGTTAAAATGAACGTAAAAAGTGTCAAAATAAACGGCATATAGCGTCGTCCCTGTTCTCCTACCGTGCCATCTATCATTTGCTCAATTAGAAGGTAAAGCATTTCACCTGAGGCTTGCATACGCCCAGGTACTAATGCTCGCCGTGCTACACTGCTGATAAGAAATAAAGATATGGTAAGTAGGGCAAAGGCCATAAATAATGCAGAATTGGTAAACTCCACATTCCAGCCCAGCAAGGCAAATTGCGCTAATGGCTGAATCTTAAATTGCTCCATCGGGCTATGCATCTTTGTTGCCTCGTTCTATCTTATTAAGTTGCCTTATATAGTCCTTATAAAAACTATACCATCCTCCTATCATGCCGCAAATAGAAAATATGAATAAAAATAAGGGCATAGTGCCCAATTGTTTATCCAAGAACCACCCAAGAAAGCATCCCAACCCAACGCCCGCAATAAGGTCAATAATCAACCTACTTGCTGAAGCTCTAGACCCAGCTTTCCTATACTTAGCGGGCGATAAGCGCGCCTTAGCTTCCTTGATTTTGTGTTCTATTTTTTCCAACTTACGCCACAAGAAGTGTCGAATCTGTGCTCGGCATGCTAGGAGTAATTCTCTTAATTGTCAAGTGAAGGTTGGTGGATAAGAAATTAGCAGGTCTATATTCCTTCACTGCCAATAAAATGGTTAGCCAGACCTCCGACTATAAAGAACATAGCAATACCCGCTCCTATTGAAATAGCTATCATAGTATCCCAGGAAATACTTTGAACAATTAAAGGGAAGGCGGTGAGAGCATGATAGCAAAGATAGCCACTACCAACAGCAACAAAAGGCATACTTGCCAAGACCACCCCGCCCACTATATCCATCGGGCCGCAATATCTTTCTCTTGCTTTGATTTCTTCATGCATTTCATGCTCCTTTGGTTTACTGGTAGTATGTCAAAGATATAGCTTGAGGGAAATATAGGCAATAAATATTTTATTAATACTTTCTTATATATTATTTTCTTTGTTAAGTGTCTGATCTTATTGAATAATAGTTATGATACTATTGCCTATTCAAGTCTCCGTTCCCCCTCCACTAATTATTTTTTAGATTTGGATCTTATTAATGGGCTGATGCCAATTAGAAATAATAAAATAGGTGCAAGCCACAGCAGGTAGGTGGAGGTACGCCATCCTGGATGCATCATAATTTGGTCACCAAATTGTTGGCGTATTTCAGTCAATATTTCATCATCACTTTTGCCTAACTGTACCTTGTTGCGCACTAAATCGCGAATTCCTTCGGCAGAGCCAGAATCAGAGATAGATTCCCCCTGGCAGACCATACACCTCATTTGGGTAAATAAGGCTTGAGCTCTTGCTTCTTGCGCCTCATCCTCAAGAGGGTCAGCCCAAGCGTGAAAGGCGAATAGGGCTGCGATACAGAATGTCAATTTATAGGAGGTCATATTAGCCCAAATGGTGCGTATATTGCAGCTCTACATTTTGCTCTGTAGTTGTCCAGTTATCATCTGTGGGTATTTTCCTCTTATTTTCATTAGCCCAAGTTTTTTCTACTTTCTCAGTAGCCAGCCAGCCAATTAATGCACCTGCGCCAGTACAAACTACCAAGCCAATAGCAGCGGTGACCCAAGGCATGCATGTATGCACCTCTAGCAAAGGAGTAATGACTGCAGCGATTGTGCCTTGCTCACCACAAGCTGTTAATATACCGATTGTTCCTGCAACTGCCAGGCCACCAGCCAAGCCTATAGCCCCGCCCTGGACATATCCTGGAATCGGGCTTGCGTTTTGTTCTTTCAATGGCTCTTCATCTAATAAGCTATAGTCCGACTCCTGCTCGAGGTCTGAATCATCCCGGTTTAGGACTTGTACCATAGCAATGTGATTCAAGTGTATGGTAGTTTGACCCGGAAAAAGCTCACTTAATGATTTGTTCCAATTCTCCTTTGTGAGGACATGGCCGTTGCCACCCTTTTCCTTCAAGCTCTCACTAACCCATTGTATATTACAATACTCCTCAAAAGTCTTAAAAGAATCCAAAGGCCTCCAAAAAGTCCTCTCAAAAGTCCTCTCAAAATTCTGTTTTACAAGATCTTTAATCGTAGAAGATGAGTGGGCCTCCCCCTTGTAGTGAGTCTTTAAACCTTCTTTTATCTCAACGTGTAACATAACTTTTACCTTTTATTGTTGATTTATGAAATGCAATTATACCATCTTATTAATCATAATGCAAACTTCATTATGTAAAAATTCAACATTACTTGCTTTGCCCGCAACAACTTGCTAGCAAGTCATATATCCTTTCGTGGCTTGCATCATAGCTTAGTTCTTGTTGTAAAAAGTCTTCCAGCTGTTGTCTATAAGTAATAGCTGCATCTACCTGTTGATCACTACCATGTTTATATAGTCCTAAGCGGATCATATCTATCATCTCTTCATAGCTAGACATAAGCTGGCGGGCCTTCATTATTACCTGATTTTCCGCATCAGAGTTGCACATCGGCACCATTCGCGAGATACTCGCAAGCACATCAATAGCTGGATACCTCCTTTGCGCTATATCGCGCGTTAATACTATATGGCCATCGAGAAGACCACGCACGGCATCAGCGATCGGTTCATTGTGATCATCTCCATCTACCAAAATGCTGAACAAAGCGCTGATGTCTCCTGTACCATTCACCCCAGGCCCTGCACGTTCTAATAACTTAGGTAGCTCCACAAAAACACTAGGAGTATAGCCTTTAGTAGTAGGGGGTTCCCCACTAGCTAATCCAATTTCGCGCTGGGCCATAGCGAAGCGCGTTACATTATCCATCATGCATAAAACATGCTTGCCCTGATCACGATAATATTCGCTGAGCGCCATAGTCATGTATGCTGCACGGCGTCTAGTTAATGCAGGTTCATCTGAGGTTGCAACGACCACCGTGGCGCTGCTCATACCTTCTTCCTTTAGATAATCTTGCAAAAATTCCTGAACTTCTCTGCCTCGTTCACCAATCATACCAACGACCTTTACATCAGTTTGAGCAAATTTAGTACACATCGCAATAAGTACAGATTTACCCACACCAGAGCCAGCAAAAATACCCATGCGTTGACCCTGGCAGCACGTCAAGAAAGTATCAATAGCTCGTATGCCTGTACGCATACGTTTCCCTACACGTTTTCTGGTATAAGCTGGTGGGGGTAGCTCCTTAAGACGATACGGTAATGTTCCCATAAGCAAAGGTCCTTTACCATCAATAGGATTACCAAAGGCATCAATGACCCGCCCAATCCAACTTAAATCAGGATAGATAACATCCTCAGCTGCACCTAATTCTACTTGGCAACCGCTGCCAACCCCATCAAGGTTACCAAATGGCATCAGCATAGTAATCTCATTACGCAAACCGACTACTTCAGCCGCTATTACTTCCCCAGTACGCTTAGTGATATAGCAATGCGACCCAAGGCTGGCAAATCGTGCTAAACCTGATGCCTCTACTAACAAACCCTTGATAGCATATACTTTGCCTTTTACAGTAAAATCTGCTATCATCTCCACCGTATTGGTGATTTGGCGCAAAGAGCTAGGGTTTTGTTTGAGTGTTGGTTTCATGGCAGCGCTGTTACTATAAATTATAAAAAAACATTAAGGTAAAGATTCATGCAAATCAATCATATCCAAGTTGGACCTGGTGATAATGGTATTCGACTAGACAAATGGTTTAAGCGTTACTACCCGGCTGTATCTTTTACGGTAGTGGCAAAATTAGCCCGTACTGGGCAGGTCCGCCTTAATGGAGGACGTGTAAAGGTGTCTGATAAACTTGCGACTAGTGATGAGCTACGCTTTCCTGATCTAGCACGCCACATTCATGAAGATACAAGCCATATTACAGATACACCCAGAATAAGCGAACAACGTTTAGCTCGGATGGCTAAAGATCTAGAGTCTGCCATTATATATATGGATGATGATATAATCGTGCTGAATAAACCAGTGGGCCTGGCTTCCCAAGGCGGGACCAAAGTACATATTAGTGTGGATGAAATAGCGCAGTATTGGCGCTTTGGGGCTGAATGGGCGCCACGTTTAGTCCATCGCTTAGATAAAGAGACCAGCGGGGTTATGCTGCTGGCACGCTCTCCACAAATAGCCGCCACCATTGCCAGCGCTTTTCATGACAGAAAAGTACATAAGAGCTATATAGCGATGCTAGCGGGGGTGCCTAAAGCAAAGGAGGGCGTTATAAGAGCGCCTATTGGCAAGGAAAAGAGAGAAGGAGTGGAGCGGGTGCAGCCTAATGCTGAAAAGAGTAAGTATGCAGTAACAGAATATAGGGTATTAGATTATGTGCTGAATCAAGTTACTTTAATGGAATTTACCCCACTTACAGGGCGTACTCATCAAATCCGTGTACATAGCCAACTGCTAGGATGCCCAATATTAGGGGATGATAAGTATGGCAGGCGTATTTCAGAGTTAACTGGGATCAACCAACATAAGCTCCACTTACATGCCTATCGTATTGAGCTGCAGTTGAATGGCAGAGACTTAAAATTTACTGCTCCACCTCCGGAGTTTTTCCAAAATAGTATGAATGCATTGGGATTTGAAAAACTGTGATCTACCCACTTTTGATTATTGTATTAGTACTATTGCTGGCATTCTTTATTTATAAGTGGCAGTGCGGAGATCGTCGTGCTACGGCGGCACTACGCCTAAGTAGTATACTGGCAGCTGTTTTTTTTCTACTGCGCACCCCCGCTTTATTGCTTAATATCCTGATGTTATTACCCGCACTGCTGCCGTTATTTAAAAAGCGCGGCAAGACTTACCGCAATGTCAGTGAGGCTAGTGCTACTATGACACCCAAAGAAGCGAGACAAATTCTAGGAGTGGGTGAAAATGCAAGTAAAGAAGAAATAATGTCGGCCTTCAAAAGATTGATGCTGAAGAATCACCCAGATCAAGGCGGCTCGCAGTATATTGCCGAGCAACTGATCCGCGCTAAAGACTTGCTGGTTTAATTGCAAAGTGTTTATGGCAAACGTCTTTGCGCGTGGCATACGTAAATAAGCGCGCCCCGCAAGCCCTCACCCCCCAAAGGGGAGCGCTACAAGAGGCCTTGCGTATAATTTAAACACTTTGCTGAAATCCTTAATGGTGAAGCTCTTATGCCGTATTTGTTCAATGAAGTGGGTTAAGGTTTTTATTAATATTATTGAAAACACCTATTATAGGGTCATTGCGAGCACCGAAGGTCTGCTGCAATCCAGAAATAGTATTTTACTGGATTGCTTCGGAGGTTCATTTAGAACCTCCTCGCAAAGAGGATTTATAGCCCGTATCAGCACCTTTTGACCTTAACTGAAACAAAATTCTCTTCTCTGAACGCATACCTTATGCCTTTAATTTGCCACAAGCTCGAGCAATGCGGTGGCATGCTGATTCTAAAACCTGCTCAGAAACCGGATACGATATACGTAAAAACCCCGGCATACCAAACGCAGAACCTGGCACCAGCGCCACCTGTGCTTCCTCCAGTAGGTAGGCAGAAATGGCATTACAGTCATTTATTACTTTGCCCTCTGCCGTATGCATTCCCATAAACTCACGGAAATCAGGAAACACATAAAATGCCCCTTGCGGCTTTTGACATTCGACATGTGGAATGTCATTGAGCATACGAACCACTAGATCGCGTCGTTTGGTAAAGGCCCGGCATTGCGTTTCTAAGAATGTTTGTGGGCCATTCAATGCTTCAACAGCTGCTGCTTGGCTTATGGAAGAAGGACAAGAAGTACTATGTGACTGCACCGTGATCATCGCCTTGATAATCTCAATGGGACCTGCAGCATAACCCAGGCGCCATCCTGTCATCGCGTAGCTTTTAGATACTCCGTTAACTATAAGTGTACGGTCACGCAATTCCGGCTGTACCTGCAAAATATTTACAAATTTTAGGTCATCAAAAATAATATGTTCATAGATATCATCGGATAAGATATGAACATGTGGGTGTGCCATTAGTACCTCAGCTAAGCCTTTAAGCTCTGTAGCACTATAAACTGCCCCAGAAGGGTTGCTTGGTGAATTCAGCATTAGCCATTTGGTCCGATTAGTTATCGCTAACTCCAACTGCTGTGGAGTTATCTTAAACCCCCTTTCTGCCGCTCCCTGGATAATTACAGGGGTGCCTTCAGCAAAGGCCACCATTTCCTCATAAGAACCCCAGTATGGTGCTGGCACAATTACTTCGTCTCCCTGATCGACTGTAGAAATTAAAGCATTGAATAGTAGTTGCTTAGCACCAGTACCAGCAACAACCTCTTCTAGGCTATATTCCAATGCATTTTCTCGCTTGAATTTATTACATATTGCCTGACGCAATTCCTTGGTGCCACTAACGGTGGTATATTTAGTTGCACCATTATTTATCGCTTTAATTGCCGCTTGTTTTACATGCTGCTCTGTATCAAAATCTGGCTCACCGACCCCTAAATTTATCACATCTTTTCCTTGCGTTTTCAGCTCTAATGCACGGCTATTGATGGCTAAAGTTGCAGATGGCTTCACAATAGCCAAACGACGAGAAAGAAAAGACATATAGGATACCTTAAATTATTTACTTATATTAAACATAGCATGTTCTCTATATACCGACAACCCCTGTAAAACGTATTGGCAATACTCCAGAAACTTGTTAGTATGTCAGCAAGGATTAATATGGGCAGTGAGTATGGAATTTATAGTACAAGATAATGGCAGTGAAATGACAGTATTAATAATGCGGGGACGCTTTTCATTTGCTGACAGCAAGTCATTTATGGCAATTGCAGAATCGACCATTACAGCTAGCCTGAAAGGTGTGGTGTTTGATTTGCGGGAAGTGGAATTTATTGACTCATCGGCGCTTGGCATACTTCTGCTGTCACGCGATCGTAGTCAGAAAGCAGGCAAGGATTTAATACTGAAAGGTCCAAAAGGGCAAGTACGCCAGATCCTGGAAAATGCACGCTTTGACACAGTATTTGAAATTGAAGATTAGGAAATTATGTATAGTAAATACCGCGGATCGCAAACGCCTAAAAATTCTATAGCTAAGCAAGCACACTTTGGTTTTCGCACAGTAGCAGAAGAGCAGAAGCAACCTTTGGTGCAGGAGGTGTTCTCGCAGGTGGCTAATCATTATGATCTGATGAATGATCTGATGAGTTTTGGCCTACACCGCCTATGGAAACGCAGGTTGATAGCAGAGTTGCCATCTGATTGTGATATGGAGCTATTAGATGTAGCAGGCGGTACCGGCGACATCGCTCGCCAGTTTATTGACTCAGGTGGAGCGTATGCCACAGTATGCGATCTTAACCAGGAAATGTTAAATGCAGGCCAAAAGCGCCTATATAACCAGGATTGTGCTAAGTATATGAAATGGGTCCAAGGAAATGCACAGCAGTTGCCGTTTGCAGATAATAGCTATGACTATTACTCTATTTCATTTGGTATTCGAAATGTCACCAATATTGAGCAAGCGCTCAGTGAGGCCCACAGGGTTATAAAGCGTGGCGGTAAGTTTGTATGCCTGGAGTTTTCTAACGTTAGCTATGCAAGCCTAGCCCGGCTTTATGAATTATATTCATTTCGTATTATTCCTAAAATAGGGGGGCTAATTGCAGGAAACCGCGATGCCTACCAATATTTGGTGGAGAGCATACGCCAGTTTCCTAAGGCCCCAGCTTTTGCTGCGATGATAGAGGATGCTGGTTTTGTGGACGTCCGCTATACTAAACTTACCTTTGGCATAGTTGCCATCCACATTGGGTATAAGTATCATTAGGCCTAAATGCCAGCAGCCAAAGGTGATTTACTTACTGCTGGCTTAAGGGCAAGTTCTACTTCGAGCACAAAAGTGGCATGTACCATATTGCGCCCTCTTTCTTTAGCTTTAAATAATGCTTCATCTGCGCGTGCAATAATTGAGCCCATTGTATCGCCTACTGCTAAGTTGGTGACTCCTGCACTAATAGTACACATTCTCTGCCCAGGCTCAGCTGGAATCTTAAAGAGGGTTGCTGCTACTATGCATCTTACCCGCTCAGCTATAGTTATTGCTTCCTCGATATCAGCATCAGGCATAATGATTATGAACTCATCTCCTGCGAACCTGGTGCATATATCCATAGGACGCACACTACTCTTCATACGGCGTGCCAGTTCACGTAGGCACTCATCGCCTACTGCATGGCTGGTGTAGTCCTTGTTTAAGGCTCCAAAGTTATCAAGGTCTAGCATCATTATTGAAAATGTATTGCCCCGTGCTTGAGCATGCTGGATCATATCAGTCAGCGTAATCTCTAGGTAGCGCCTATTATAAATCTGGGTAAGTACATCTGTGGTTGCTAGTATCATTACTTCTTTCAGATAATCAGTAATTTCCTTAATGGTTATATAGGCAGACAATGACCCAAGTATACATACTCCTATAAGTATTGCACTCAAAGGTACATCAGGGCCATGTAATCCTATATTTGGGATATATAGCGAGATTAATCCTAGAGCTAGCGCAAATATTGTTGGCAAATATTGCCGATACACAAGTGCTACTCCTATAGTAAAAAGTAGTAGCATAGTGCTAAATATACTGCCAGTTCTAAAAGTAAGGCTTGATAGTGCAGTAATTAGAAGCATGGCTGCAGCTGCAGTACAAAGCTTATCTAGGAAAATGCTGCTATCACCATGCGTCTTAATAAGCAATGCTATAATCATTGCAATGAGGCACCCTGGCAAAGCAAGGTCAGCAATAAACCATTTTTGATCTATGTATAGATGAGTGAATATACTTGCTGAAGCTAAAGCAAAGATTAGGGCAAAAAACATGGTAGAAGCCTTGCTATATTCTGGCAGCTTCTTAATTATTGAGCCTCTGCTTGGCAAGGTCCATTTCTTGCTCCAAGTCAAGCCAATAGTGCTACCGATTATACCAAACAGCAGGGAGATGAATCCAAATTCGCCCTCGATATAGCTACCCACAAACACTCCTGTAATCGCGCAAGCTACCGAGCGTTTATAATCAAGTGCTGAGCATTTATAGCCTAAAAAGCCAGCTGCAAGTGGAATGAGAATTAGAGGTTGATAAAAGTTGTTTGCCATTAAAATCAAAGTTAACACACTCTTGCCAGTTACTGCTAATATTGCTGCACTGCCTCCTACTACAAGCGTAGCTATTCTGGCAATCATAACCTCTTGAGTATCTGTAATATTTGATTTGTGTTTCTTTACTATATCATGTGATATAATTACTGCCGCAGCATTTATCCAACTATCAGCAGTTGACATAGTTACGGCCAGAATGCCAATTACTATTGCATTTATCAATATTGGATGCATGCTGTATTTGATAATTTCGAATATACCTTCTCTGCTTAAAGTTCCCTCCCCTGTAGTTGATAATAACAAGATGGATATGGAAGCAAGGGTGAGTAAAACAACAAAATCAATTAATGCAACGTATGAAAAGACTTTGCGAAGCTGAGTGCCAGAACCGCTAATTAAAATTCGTTGTATAAAGGGTGCATCTCCACCAACTGGTATAAATGCATAAACAATCATTGCTATAAATAATAATGCTGAATGTCCATCATAGGGTATGAGCCAAGCTTTACTTTCTGGAATAGAGGCGAAGAAATCCGGCTGCTCAGCAAACTTTTGCACCGACAG
>JANPII010000014.1:0-15536 GCA_031424915.1 Pseudomonadota bacterium | reverse complement strand
TCTTTGCCGGCAAAGATCACTAAAGGCAGGCTTTTACTCTGGTAACGGATTGCTGCTTCATAGATGCTAATTTGCTCATTATTATCAGGCATTTTAGTATATCCACCCTCAACCCCCTCTAGCAATTCATTCTTAATTCGGGTATTGGCGAAAGTGCCACGCATCATTACTTCATGGTTGCCGCGACGTGCGCCATATGAGTTAAAGTCAGCCGGCACCACCCCTTTTGATTCTAGATATTTTGCCGCAGGGCTGGCCTTAGCAATAGAGCCAGCAGGGCTGATGTGGTCGGTGGTTATGCTATCGCCAAACACAGCTAGAATGCGTGCATCATTAATATCTTTGGCACTGCTATTATCTTTGCCTAAATTCTCAAAGAATGGTGGTTTCTTGATATAGGTGCTGTTTTCATCCCACTCGTAAGTTAGCCCGCCAGTCACCTCGATTTTCCGCCAAGTTTCATCTCCATTGAACACCTCAGCATACTTGCTTGCAAACATTTCGGGTTTGACGTTCTTGCTGATGTAATCTGTGATCTCGACGCTGCTTGGCCATATATCGCGCAGGTAGACAGGTTTGCCGTCTTTGCCTATCCCTAATGGATCCGTAGATAAATCTATGTCCACAGTACCTGCAAGAGCGTATGCCACACATAATAGTGGAGAGGCCAGATAATTAGCACGTACACTTGGGTGGATTCGCCCTTCAAAGTTACGGTTGCCCGAAAGCACTGCGGCTACCACCAGGTTGTTATCACGAATTGTTTTGTCAAATTCTTCAAGTAGTGGACCAGAGTTACCAATACAGGTGGTACAACCATAGCCTACTAAATTAAAGCCCAATGCATCTAAATACTGCTGTAGGCCAGACTTATTGAGGTAATCAGTTACAACCTTTGAACCAGGGGCAAGTGAAGTTTTAACCCACGGCTTGCTACTTAAGCCATGTTCCACAGCCTTTTTGGCTAGCAAGCCCGCTCCTAGCATCACAAATGGATTGGAAGTATTAGTACAACTAGTAATAGCAGCAATGGTCACATCAGCATTGCCTAGAGTAAAATCTCTTCCTGTCACAGGGAAACGTTTACCAACGTTCTTAGGATCCTTATTCATTGAAGCCAGATTTTCCTTAAAGTTAGTGCGCATATCCTGTAGGGTGACTCTATCTTGTGGGCGTTTCGGCCCAGCTAGGCTTGGCACTATTGCTGACAGGTCCAGCTCAGCAGTATCAGTGAAACGGATTTTTCTAGTATCATCGCGCCACAATCCTTGCTTTTTACTATATGCCTCTACTAAAGCTATGGTGTCCTCATCACGCCCGCTCATCTTTAAATATTTGATTGTCTCATAATCAACGGGAAAGAAGCCACAGGTAGCGCCATATTCTGGGGCCATGTTGCTTATAGTAGCGCGATCTGCCAGCGTCAGGAAGCTAAGCCCCGGGCCGTAGAACTCCACGAATTTGTTGACTACGCCTTTGGCGCGTAGCATCTGGGTTACGGTTAGTACTACATCAGTAGCTGTTACTCCTTCTTTTAAGTGACCTGTGATTTTACAGCCTACCACTTCAGGTAAGAGCATTGACATAGGCTGCCCTAGCATTACTGCTTCTGCTTCAATGCCACCTACGCCCCAGCCTAGTACTGCTAAGCTGTTAACCATGGTGGTGTGGCTATCTGTGCCTACTAAGGTATCCGGATAGGCATAAAGTTCGCCCGCTACTTCTTCAGACCACACAACTTTAGCTAAATACTCAAGATTCACTTGATGGCATATTCCTGTGCCTGGTGGCACTACCCGAAAATTCTGGAACGCTCCTTGGCCCCAGCGCAAGAATTTATATCGCTCATAGTTTTGTGCCATCTCTATTTCGACATTATTGCCCATAGCGCCAGGTTTGGCATAACTATAGACCTGCACTGAATGGTCGATAACTAAATCTACCGGTACCGAGGGGTTAATCTTTCTTACGTCTCCGCCAAGTTTGCTCATTGCATCGCGCATAGTTGCTAAATCTACTACTGCAGGAACCCCGGTAAAATCCTGCATTAGGACTCGGGCCGGGCTGTAGGCAATTTCATAATTAAGGTTTTTTTCGCGTAGCCACCTACCAACTGCCCGCAAATCTGTAGCACGGACGGTGTGTCCATCTTCAAAACGTAGCAGGTTTTCTAGCACGACCTTCATGGAGATGGGTAAGTTATCTAGATCAAAGCCTAGTTTTTTCGCTGCTATATTTAAATCAAAGTAAGTGTAAATTTTAGAGCCAACGTTTAGTGTGTTTTTGCTCCCTATACTGTCGTGACCAAATTTCATAACTGCCTTCCCCGCCCCTTGGACATATGCAATAATTAATCAATATATTCTCTTGTTATTAAAACATCACCAACGTATTGAAGCAATACATCTTTAGTTATTAGCTTCAAACTAGAGTCTGAATTAATAGCCCAAAATTCAAAACCTAAATCTAGCAAATCATCAATCATGGCTCCAACGTTGCTATAAGCACGCATCCACTCAGGATTCCATGGTATTAATATAGATATAGAGGGAGAGCGGCTAATAATAGATTGAGCGCCTTCTAAAACAGATAGTTCTGCGCCCATGGCATTAATACGCAGTAGCTTGATATGATAAGGATTAGGGAGTAAATTATCCAACTTATAGGCAGTAGCTACATTTATATCCTGAGAATCGCTACCTACTAATGTTTTATTTCCTACAATGCGAGATGCTTCCATTTGATAGGGAAAGGTTTCCATTAGTACATTGACATTGCTAGAATATACTAAAGCTTGCTGCACTTTTACTTGGGGCATCCTGTTAACTAGAGCGGAAGCTTCAATTAGATGTACTACATCAGCACGAGGTTCAAAAGCATATACTGTACCTCCGGTTCCTACCAAATCAGCCATAAGAAGAGTGTGATAGCCAAAACCTGCTCCTACATCAACAGCTACATCACCTGCCCGCAAAATGCGCTTTATCACTGGAGCTGTATTGTTATAAATACGCTTTTGTGATCGCAACAATGCTGATATGCGCTCATCTGAAGTATTAGCCAAAATTCCAAAGTTATGAGGGGTATCGACCATTACTACTTGCGCTCGCATGCCACAAATATAATCAGGATGAAATAAGCGGGGCTCGAAAATCATTAATGCTATAGGCACGCATAATAATATTACAAATACCCCAAATAAAGCTCGCATTGCATACTTGCTGCGTAGGAAACGTACTACGATTCCACGCCTCTTTATGGCTTCTTCTGCCTGCCAGCGGTTGTATTCCATGCGGTGTTCTGGTTTAACCATCTATTGCCTCTATATCTTCTATTTCTAAATCTACAAATGAGCGTAGAGCTTCTATGTTCTCTTTGCTCATCTTATCATGCACTTCTTTACGTAACACTAGAGAAGAGGGAGGAAATTCAATGCCTAGCTTCACTTTGTTATTTTTTATCTCCACCACTTTTACCACAATGTTATTATCAATAACTATCGCTTCCTCAAGTTTGCGTACTATATAAAGCATATATTACCTTTTATTGCTATAAGGTTAACGTGAGCATATAACCATGTTGTTATATTTAGATACACTCATAATGAGGATATGTTATCTCACAAATTAGCTTAAGATGGATATAGCATATTTCTTCTCACCAAGGTAAGAGATAATTAAATAAATTAGTTCGCTCTTGGTCATACCAATGCTAATGTGCTAAGGTTGCCATTGATGAACATTAAAGGAAAGCAGATGCAAAAAGAGAAGTTTATGCCTAGCTTGCTAGAAGGCGCTCTGAAGGTAACAGAAGCAGCAGCGATGGCTTGCTACCCTTGGATTGGGAAAGGAGATGGAATGGCTGCAGATGCCGCAGCAGTGCAGTCTATGCGCCAAGAATTGAATCATATGCCTATTTTGGGGCGCGTTGTGATCGGCGAGGGAGAGCGGGATGAGGCGCCTATGTTATATATAGGTGAAGAAGTAGGGCTAGGTGGTATTGGTGTAGATATAGCTTTGGATCCATTAGAAGGGACAGCTTTATGTGCTGAGGCACGTCCTAATGCTATTACGGTTTTGGCTATGGCTCCTAGTGGAACTTTGCTGCATGCCCCTGATGTATATATGGAGAAGATTGTAGTAGGAAGTGGCTTGCCACATGGTATTTTAAATCTAGACGACACTCCTATTGTTAACTTACAGCGTATAGCTGAGGCTAAAGACTGCTACGTAGCCGATCTAACGGTTTGTGTGCTAAAGCGTGACCGGCATGCCGAGCTTATTGCGCAAGTGCGTCAATCAGGAGCAAGGGTGTGCTTAATAGACGATGGGGACGTTTTGGCAGCGCTAGCGACATCATTGCTAGATTCGGGTATAGATGTATATATCGGAACGGGTGGCGCCCCTGAAGGAGTATTGGCTGCTGCTGCCTTAAAATGTATCGGCGGGCAGATGCTGGGCCGTCTGGTATTTAGGGACGCAGCACAACAGAAGCGTGCCGTGGCTATGGGCTGTAGGCCAGGTCAGGTATATAGTATAGATGATATGGTACGCAGTGATGTGTTGTTTGTAGCAACAGGTGTCACTTCAGGAGAGCTACTACAGGGAGTAGAGATTGATGCTGATGATATTTATACCCACTCTATAGTCGCCACCACCTATGCCGCTCCATTGCGCTATATTCATTCAAGGCATCGCTGTTGAGAGTGTACATAGTATAAATTCTTAATTATGTTTAACTATAGTATTTATAGGTAAAAAATGAAAAGAACAGCAGAAAATTCCGAAGTAGAAGTATGTCTCTCTAAAAAGCCTAGGCTGGAGCCTGAGGCAAATATCTCCATACATCCAATTCTGAAGAAAGCAGAGGTACCACATTAGCCCCCAGTACAGACAAAAAAGTCACATGGGCTCAAGGAGTGCAAGATAAAACAGGAGGCATACTAAAGAAGCGCAAAAAGCAAGATGAGGGAAGGAAAGTAGCAGGAAGTAGGATATCCAAGCTAGAGAATCCTACGCCTGCTAAAATCCTCAATGCATGCCTTGTCATCAACTGTGATAAATGATATTTTTAGGAGGCCTCATTGCCGGCCTCCTACGCGGCTTTTAAGCCGCTACCACCGCTAGGATATTTATAGAATCCTGATTATACTATGGGGAAGGATATAATACCAAATCTAAGAAATAACTATACACTTGAAGCTGCGCCTATTTAGTAATTTTAACCTACCATTTTCGCTCAAGTATTTGAATACAGGCGTCTCAAAGATATGCCAAAATTCCTCAAAAATTTTCAAGTGTGCACTTATTTCCTAGATTTGGTATAAAAGCGTATCAACTCACCTTACGGAGTGGTACTCGGTGCTTATGTATATAATCCTTAAGATATCTACCAGTTACGCTTTCTGGGCAGTCGGCAACCTCCTCAGGTGTTCCACATTTAACTACTTTCCCCCCTTTGTCTCCACCAAAAGGTCCTATGTCTACGATATAATCAGCTGTTTTAATCACATCCAGATTATGCTCAATAACTAGTACAGTGTTGCCTGAGTCCACTAGCGTATGTAATACATGCAATAGCTTTTTGATATCGTGCGAATGCAGGCCAGTGGTTGGCTCATCCAATATATAAAGGGTACGTCCTGTAGATTTACGCGACAACTCTTTGGCAAGCTTAACGCGCTGTGCTTCTCCTCCAGATAGGGTGGTGGCGGATTGTCCTATTTTCATATAGCCTAATCCCACTTCCTGCAGTGCCTTCAGCTTCTCATAGATAATGGGTACATTGTTGAAAAATTCACCTGCTTGCTCGACAGTCATACCTAGAACTTCGGCAATAGATTTATTCTTGTACTTCACTTCAAGAGTTTCTTTGTTATATCTAGCGGCATGGCACTCATCGCAAGTGACATAAACATCTGGTAAGAAATGCATTTCAATTTTCAGTACACCATCGCCTTCACAAGCTTCGCAACGCCCACCTTTGACATTAAACGAGAAGCGGCCTGGTTTATAGCCACGCAATTTTGCTTCTGGTAATGCAGCGAACCAGTCCCTGATTGGGGTGAAAGCCCCCGTATAGGTAGCGGGATTAGAACGTGGGGTTCGCCCAATAGGAGACTGATCAATTTCAATCACCTTATCTACATATTCCAAGCCTAAGATTTTATCATGATCACCAGGAATAGCCTTGGCGTGGTGTAATTTCTTAACCGCAGCTTTGTATAGAGTATGAATTGTAAAGCTAGATTTGCCACTACCCGATACACCAGTAATTGCTATGAAGGTACCCAAGGGAAAAGATACATTAATATTTTGTAAGTTGTTAGTACGTGCTCCCGTCACTGTAATTTGTTTATTTGGCGCCCCAGTACGGCGTACTGCTGGTACTGGAATTGACTCTCGACCTGAGAGATATTTACCGGTTAAGCTTATAGGATGATTAGCCACTTCTTCAGGTGTGCCATGAGCAATGATTTCGCCGCCGTGTATACCAGCACCTAAGCCTACGTCTATAAGATAATCTGAGGCCACCATGGTATCTTCATCATGTTCTACTACAATTACGGTGTTGCCCAAATCACGCAGGTGTAATAGTGTCTTAAGCAATTTGGCATTGTCACACTGATGCAGGCCAATAGATGGCTCATCTAATACATAAATTACTCCACTTAAGCCAGAACCAATCTGAGACGCCAGGCGAATACGCTGGCTTTCACCTCCAGAAAGAGTCCCGGAGCCACGGCTAAGAGATAAGTAATCCAACCCTACGTCGCGCAAAAAGCTAAGACGACGTGACACTTCTTTTAGCGCGCGCTCACCGATCTGTTGATGTTTATCGCTGAGCTGAGGCCCTAGCTGCTCAAACCATTCTATGGCCTGTATAACAGTCATAGCGCAAACTTGGCCTATATGTTTATCCCCAATTCTCACACATAATGACTCAGGCCGTAGACGGTAACCACTGCAGGCATGGCAAGCATGGATATTTTGATAATGAGACAAATCTTCGCGTATTGCATCACTTTCTGTTTTATCAAACTTGCGCTCTAAGTATGGAATAATGCCTTCAAATGGTTGGCTTACCTTCGACAAGCGCAATCCTTCTTGGTATTCGAATTTGATTGCTTCCTCACCAGAGCCATACAACAATACGTCTTGTATTGCTTGGGGTAGGGCTTTGAATGGGGTATTGAGGCTGAAATTATAATGACGGGCCATGGCATCCAGAGTTTGGACATAGAATTTATCCTCTGCTGCCCCATGTTGCCCGCTATGGTGGCTCCAGGGTGCTAGCGCCCCTTCTTTAATAGAGAGATTGGGATTTGGCACTACTAAACGTGGTTCAAAATATGGCTCAAGTCCTAAGCCATCGCACTCAGGGCAAGCACCATATGGGCTGTTAAAAGAGAAAATGCGCGGCTCAATTTCCGTTAAGGTAAAGCCAGAGATGGGACAAGCGAATTTTTCCGATAAGATAATAATCTCACCTTCAGTATGCACCGTTTGCTCTGTCTCGGGCAGTGATACTATTTCTATATATATAATACCATCGCTAAGCTTAAGGGCGGTTTCTACGCTATCTGCCAACCTGTTACCAAGGGTGTCATCTAACTCTATACGGTCAACCACTACTTCTATGTCATGTTTTTTATTTTTATCTAGAGTTGGCAACTCATTGAATTCATACATCAGTCCATCGACCTTCATCCTCTCAAAGCCATGCTTCATCATCGTTAATATTTCTTTACGATGTTCGCCTTTTTGGCCGCGTATTATGGGGGCTAAAATGTATATTTTGGTACCTTTTGGTAGGCTATAAATCTTCTCTACCATTTGGCTTGAGGTTTGTTTTTCTATGGGCTGGCCTGTAGCAGGAGAATACGGAATGCCTATACGTGCATACAATAGACGTAAGTAATCGTAGGTTTCTGTAGCGGTACACACAGTAGATCGTGGGTTACGTGATGTAGTCTTTTGGTCGATGGCAATAGCAGGGGACAGGCCCTCTATCGCATCGACATCTGGTTTTTCTCTTAGCTCCAGAAATTGGCGGGCGTAGGCTGATAAGCTCTCTACGTAACGACGTTGACCTTCGGCGTATACTGTGTCAAATGCTAAAGACGATTTGCCGCTGCCGGACACACCAGTAATTACCACCAGCTTATTGCGGGGAATCTCAACATTAATATTTTTAAGGTTATGCTCTTTTGCACCTTTGACGATTATAAACTCTTCCATAAACTCCGTGTGTTGCCTTAAATTATTATTCTATGAATTGCAGAAATCAGGATCTGTAAATCTTACATCTCCAGCATACAACCATTTTTGCATGATACCAGTCAGTTGTATATTATTCAATAAGATAGGTAGCATCATAGCATGTATGTTTATATATAATAGTGCTTTACCAAGGCTGCAGCTTTATAGAAAAAATGCCTACTATATTGCCATTAAAAATATTTTAGGTATATTTAAATATAAGGCACCTACTTATACCAGGTTTAGGAAATAACTATACACTTGTTATAATTACACCATAAAGAATTATCTGTACTAATTTATGTTATCATATATACTCCAGCCTTGTTTTATGGCAATATGGAGTAACGCATGTACAAAATTCCGGCGGATTCTTCCAGATTTCTGTGGCACTTTATTAAGTTTCAGCCATTAGGGTTTGGATTGCTGCTGATAGTTTCGCTGGCTTCTGCTGTTTCTACCACAATTTGGCCATTCATAATCAGTAATATGGTAGATACGCTTGATCAGCATCAAGGGGATAAAACTGCGCTCTTTGCTGAGCACGGGCAAATTTTTCTTATAGCTCTAGTGTTTTGGTTTGGGGTAGAGTTAATGATGAGAGCCAAAGGTGTGATTATGGCTTTTGTGCTACCACGATTTGAAGCTAACATACGCATGGCCACCTATCGTTACGTTAGCCAACATTCTCATTCTTATTTTGTTACTAATTATGTTGGAGCCATTGCCAATCGTATTGCTGATTTGCCTAGAGCACTGAGCATGGTGGTGGATATTGCAGTAGGGCAGTTTGTTTCCTTAGGTGTTGCAATTATCATTGCTGTATACCTACTTAGTGACATCCATACTTTGCTAGCTACCATTATGCTGGTTTGGATGGTAACTCACTTAGGAATATGCTGGTCTTTCTTTCGTACAGCTGCAAATTATTCCCGCATTCAGTCTGAAGCTCGCTCGCGGGTGCAGGGGCGAATTGTAGATAGTATTAGCAATCATCTTAGTGTACGTATCTTTGGCCGCCACCATTATGAAGAAGGCTACTTAAGTGAGACACAAGAAGATGAACGTTTGAAGTATAAGCAAGCGCTAATCTATATAGAAAAAATTAAGATCATGCTGGGTATACTTAGTGTTCTAGGTGTAGTTTCCTTGTTTTATATGGTATTAGACCTGTGGCAAAGTAGTGAGATTAGCCTAGGAAACGTAGTATTTGTAGCTAATCTAACTCTCAATATGATGGCAATGATCTGGGTGGCAAGCGATGAAATGACTTATTTCTTCCGCGAGGTTGGGTTATGTAACCAAGGTCTGAAGATTATACAAGATCCCGTGACTATACAGGAAAAAGAGGACGCAAAAGAGCTCATTGTAACAAAAGGTCAGGTTGAGTTTGACAATGTAACTTTCCGTTATCGGCGCAATGGAGACTTGTTTCGTAATAAGTCGATAATTCTGGAAGGAGGGAAGAAAGTAGGACTAGTAGGTTTTTCTGGCTCGGGCAAAACAACTTTCGCCAGCCTAATACTACGTTTGTATGATGTGGATGATGGTCGGGTTTTAATAGATGGACAAGATGTGCGGGATGTTACTACGGAGTCGCTGCGCAACAACATTTGTTTGATCCCGCAGGATCCTATACTCTTTCACCGCTCTGTAATGGATAATATCCGTTATGGCAAGGTAGACGCTACAGATGAAGAAATTGTAGATGCCTGTAAAAAAGCGCATTGTCATGAATTTATTATAGATTTAGAAAATGGCTACCAAACGCTAGTTGGTGAGCATGGAGCAAGCCTTTCTGGCGGGCAACGCCAGCGTATTGCTATTGCGCGCGCTATCTTGGCTAATACCCCAATCATTATACTGGATGAAGCTACCTCGGCTCTGGATTCTATTACTGAGCGTTATATTCAAGATAGCCTATCCTATCTGATGCAGCAAAAGACGGCAGTAATCATCGCCCATCGATTATCGACTTTGCTTAACGTAGACCGTATTTTGGTATTCGATAAAGGGCATATCGTAGAAGAAGGGACGCACACTGAGTTGCTGGCTAAAGAGGGGCATTATGCTTTGCTATGGAGTATGCAACATGATGGTATGCTACCAGACCAGTCGGAAAGTCAACGCGATGCTGAACTTGCTACTACTGAATAAATCTGAGGCAACAGAACTATGACTAGCAATACTCTATTATTTCCTGGACAAGGATCGCAGTTTGTGGGAATGGGACGTGAACTTTATGACGCTTTTGCTGAAGCAAAGGAGATCTTTGAAGAGGCAGAAGAAGCGCTCAGCTTTAAGCTAAGAAATCTGATTTTCGAAGGTAATGACGCTGAGTTAACTATGACTGCTAATGCCCAGCCAGCAATACTTACTGTATCTATGGCAGTATGTGCGGTCTTAGCGCGCCAATCCGGACGCCCAATTAACGCGCAGCTACTAGCAGGCCATTCGTTAGGCGAATATAGCGCTTTATGTGCAGCTGGTGCACTAAGTTTTACCGATGCAGTGCGTTTGGTACGCCTTCGTGGCCAGGCTATGCAGCAAGCGGTACCTGTAGGAGTAGGGGGAATGGCAGCCTTAATTGGAGTAACTATAGATGAAGCAATGGCAGTAGCTAAGGCAGCCAGCAAGTATGGCATATGTGAAATAGCCAATGACAATGGTGCGAGCCAAGTAGTGTTAAGTGGACACAAAAAAGCTATAGCGGAGGCAGTACTTATAGCACCCCAATATGGGGCAAAAAAAGCAGTAGTTCTAGCCGTTAGCGCTCCCTTTCATTCCAGCTTAATGGCGCAAGCAGCATTGGTGATGCAGGAGGCATTAGATGCAGTTACAGTGAATAAGGCAGTGATACCAGTGGTAGCAAATGTTAGTGCTGAGATTATTACTGATCCTCAAGAAATAAAAACTTGCTTGGTGCAACAAATAGTAGGGATGGTACGATGGCGAGAAAGCATCGATTTTGTGGTAACCAAGCAGCGAACAAATAATTTAATTGAGGTAGGGCCGGGTAAGGTATTAATAGGGCTTGCTAAACGTATGTTTCCTGAGGTAAAAATAACATCTCTACTGACCCCGCAGGACATAGAGCAGTTTTTGCGGTAATTAAGATTAAGGTATAATACATGTTTCAAATACAGGGGCGTAAAGCATTAGTAACAGGAGCATCAGGCGGTATAGGGCAAGCTATTGCGGTAGCTCTTTATTCTGCAGGTGCGCAGGTGGTGTTATCTGGTACCAAAGAGGCTAAGTTACAAGAGTTAGCAATACAGTTAGGTGGAAATACGCAGATCCTTCCTTGCGATCTAGCTGACGCTGTACAGGTAGAGGCCCTTTACGGGCGTGCGGAGGAGATTGTGGGAGAGATAGATATCCTGGTTTGTAATGCGGGCATTACTCGAGATAATTTGGTTATGCGTATGAAAAATGACGAATGGGATGCAGTATTTAAGGTGAATTTAGAGGCAGCATTTAAGCTTAACCGTGCAGCTGTATCCAAGATGTTAAGGCGGCGTTATGGTCGTATAATTAATATTACTTCTGTAGTAGGGGTGATGGGCAACCCAGGACAAGCTAATTATGCTGCTGCCAAAGCAGGGATGATCGGTATGTCCAAGAGTATAGCGGCTGAAGTGGCGGCTCGTAATGTAACTGTCAATTGTGTAGCCCCTGGTTTTATTGCTACTCCTATGACTGAGGGATTGCGTGATGAGACCAAGCAGAGGATACAAAGTAACATACCTATGGGTCGGATTGGCATGCCTCAAGAAGTGGCAGCTGCCGTTGCTTTTTTGGCTTCTGATGAGGCTAGTTATATAACTGGTACCACATTACATGTAAACGGTGGCATGTACATGGTGTAATTGAGGGAAAAAATTTGAGTAACTTACATACCGCTTATGAACGTATTATTTTAAATAACTTCTGGGAACAGGATCCTACGCAGCGTCATGCAGTAACTACGCTTGATAGGTTCCAAAAGGAACTGGAAAGCCACATTCGTGACGAAAGTATATGTAACTATAATATGCATTTGTTACGACGTTGTATGCGTACCCAAAAAGCAGTTTGTAGTGTGCCTGGTGCATATATATGGGGTGGAGTGGGATGTGGCAAAACTATGCTTATGGATTTGTTCTACAATGATTTATCCATTACTCACAAGCGTCGCATGCACTTTCATGATTTTATGCGTGACTTCCATGTTAGTTTACGAAATGTCAGGAGAGACCGTGATAGTGAGGAGCGTATACTACTGGCGTTACGCGATATGCTAGATTATACGAGAGTACTATGTCTAGACGAGCTGCAGATCAATAATATTGCTGATGCTATGATAATAGGGCGTGTATTTGATACATTACTTAAAGAGAAGGTATGGATTTTAGTGACATCTAATCGCTACCCAAGCGACCTATTTAAGGATGGGCTGCAGCGCGAGCGGCTTGATCCATTTATCAATATGATAATAGAAAAGTTTAAGATTATAGATATGTCATTAGGAATGGACTATCGCCTTACAAAAGTAATAGGTTTTGACCGGGTATATCACTACCCTTTAGGTTTGGGAGCTGATGCCTTCATTGAAGGAGCAAGCCAAGAGCTTTCCGGTTTTCATGAATGGGAAGAGCGAAGCATTAAGATTGATGAAAATAAAATGCTAAGAGTGCTGCGCAGCTATGGTAAGGTGGGTATCTTCCATTTTAATGAACTTTGCGCCATGCCTTTAGGCGCTATTGACTATGTAGCTTTATGCCACCACTTTAATACTATTATTATCGAAAACATCCCGCAGATGGGGGCTGATCAACATAATGAAGCGCTACGGTTTATTACTCTGATTGATTGCCTTTATAATGCTAAGACAAGGCTGGTATGTACTGCAGCAGTTAGTTGCGAGAATCTATATATAGGTAAAATCCATCGCTTTGAGTTTGAGAGAGCTATCTCTCGTTTGAAGGAAATGCAAACGGTGGAATATTTATCTATTCCTAAAGAGGATGCTGTGGTTGCGGAAAACTGATGCAAGTAACCGCAGTAAAAACCCCAAAAATAAGGTGTGGGGATAATATTATAGCATTGCTGGATGCATATCTACCACGGCTGCAAGAGCGCTCTATAATAGCTATATCATCTAAAATCGTAAGCCTGTGTGAGGAACAAGTGGTGCCGTACGCACAGGTGGCAAGTAAGATAGAGCTGATTCAGAAGGAGGCAGATGCCTATCTTATGGATGACCAACATCAATATGTGTTGACTATTAAGCATAAAATAATAGTACCTTCTGCGGGTATAGATGAATCCAACAGTGCTGATGGCTATGTTTTATATCCCGAAGATCCGATGGCTTCGGCTGCAGCTATTTGGTCGCACTTAAGACAGAGTATAAATGAGTGTGGAGTGATTATTACCGATAGCACTGTATATCCCTTACGCCGTGGTGTGAGGGGGGCAGGTATTGCCTGGTGTGGCTTTGAAGCATTATATGACTATCGTGGACAAGGCGATTGTTTTGGTAGGCCATTAGAAGTTACAACCATCAACAACGCTGATGCATTAGCAGGTGCTGCGGTGCTAGTTATGGGAGAAGGAGCAGAGCAAACTCCTATGGCGGTAATTACAGATGCTCCTCATATAGTATTTCAAAGCCGCACTCCTACTGCTGCAGAGATAGCACTAGTCAGTATAGAGCCAGAGCAGGATCTTTATGCACCATTATTGCAAGTGGGAAAGTGGCGAAGTGGGAAGACAACAGAGTCTTAAAAATTAAACTTTCCCACTTGTGGTGACTTTGCCTTTGTGGTATAGTGATAAATACCTATGGAGGAAGAACGATGCAAATTTTAAAACCTGATACTAAGGGCCGAATAGTCCTGGGCAAATGGGCAAAGGAGGTAACTAGTTATCATGCCACTATTGATCAAGATGGTAAGATAACATTAGAACCGTATACTGAAATACCGCTTAGGGAAAAATGGCTTTTTGCCAATAAAGAGGCTTTAAAAGGGGTGTTACAGGGTCTTGAAGAATCTGCTCGGGGGGAAGTAGTCTCCCTTGGAGACTTTAGCAAATATTTAGAGGATGATACTGAAGATGAATTTCGCCCTGTTATTCACCCCTCAAGCAAGAAGTGATTTACAAAAGCTTGAACAGAACCCCAGTCTTTTAAAGCAGTTGAAGGCTGTTCGAAAGGCATTAAGTTACTTACAATCTAATCCTAGGCATCCTAGCCTTAATACTCATAAGTATAGTTCTATCACAGGACAGAAGGGAGAAGAAGTATTTGAAGCGTATGCTCAAAATCATACCCCTAAAGCATATAGAATATTTTGGCATTATGGACCTGGTAAAAGCGATATAACTATCGTAGCTATTACGTCTCATCCCTGATACAGAAAAGTAAAGTACATAAATCAGAGGGCATTCTTCATTTATCCGCTAATAGGAGAGAGCTTATGCCAAAACCTTCTTACCTTAACTTTGACACAAAATCATATGCATGGAAGCCGGACATCGATTATCGTCTGCATCCTGAGTTGTATAAAATTGGTAAAGGCGAGCAAGGAGTTCTAATTTGCCAGCCATACAAAAGTGAGATAGGTCAATACTGGCGCTTTAAAACAAAAGAATTAGCTCATGAAAGTAGTGCAAAGATCTATGAGCTTTTTGAATCTTATTTATCTTTAGGTGAATTTGTAGGAGCAGATATGGCGCGTAAGTACCTGCAAATGGGATTTACGCGTGCTAGGCGTTACACTAACTACAAGGGGGGAAAGAAATATGAGGGTGCGGATTACCATGTACTGCCCAAAGGAACAGGGGATCCAGAAAAAGCAGAATGTGCTAGCATTTTTTATGCCAAATGGCAGCAAGCGGAAAATCACCCAATTTATAAAGTGCAGAAAGAAAAGTGGAAGGAGCAATACGGATAGCTACCCTCATCATGCACTGCAAAAAACACTTGTGATTCTTGGCAAAACACATGTAACATCAAAGACATAGGCTATAATTTATTATATTATAACAAGGGGCGTTAGGTATGTCAGAAGAGAAAAATAATCCGCAAGCTAATATGAAGCAGATGGCAGAAAATATTATGCATGCATATAATGACTATCAGCAGGCCTTGGCTGCATTATCTGCTAAATCCTCTTACGATGAGAATACTATTGAGGCACAACAGCACATGCAAGAGCCGTTTCTTAAGGCTTGGCAGGAGCTGTGTACAGACCCAGAAAGGATGGCAGAGCATAGCACAAAGTTGGCTCA
>JANPII010000013.1:0-26293 GCA_031424915.1 Pseudomonadota bacterium | reverse complement strand
GTCTGTTGCGTAATTTTTCTGCCTCATCGCGCGAGGCTACACCTTCAATACCTGCAATTACGTAGTCTTTTTTCAAAGCAACTATTCGTATGCCATAAGCCTGACTTTCTTCGTCAAAGATTTGCTGGAAATTAGCAATATCTCCCGGTTTAGCTGTAAAACTACGAATCTTAACGTGCCCACGAACACCATTAGCCGCGGTCACTACTCCCACGCAAATATTGTAGTCTTTCGATTTTAAACTCGACGCAGTCATAAACGAATCCTCAAAGTTAGAGTTAAAAATAACTAATTAGCATTAGCGGCCACAGGACTGATACCCATGGTTTTAAAGAATTTCATTACGCGATCAGTTGGTTGCGCACCAACAGAAAGCCAGTATGCAGCACGCTCGCTATCTACAACCACACGTCTATTGTTTTCATTATCCAATAGTGGATCATAAGTCCCAATTTTCTCAATAAATCTACCATCACGCGGATCACGCGAGTTGGTAACCACAATACGGTAATGGGGGCGCTTTTTACTTCCACCTCGAGCTAATCTGATTTTCACTGACATATTTATTTCTCCTATACATAACTTTATATGTGACAGATAAAATTGTATAGCTAAAAAACGAAAGCTTGTAAATACCTATTTTATTATCCGCAAAAATATTTTTCATGTTCTTTGTATTAAGGTGATGTTAAGTTACAAAGAATGAGACGTTGTGCTGGGCAGCCTGATTCATACTCTTCCGGAAATTGGCAGGTAGATTGTAAAAATACTTCCTCTTTCAGAGTCACTTTCCACCTCTAATATACCCTTATGCTTGGCGACAATTTGCTTGACTATAGATAGTCCAAGCCCGCTTCCACCTATCTTTCGCGAGCGCGAAGAGTCTGTACGATAAAAGCGCTCAGTTATGCGAGCGACATGCTCAGCGCGAATTCCTTCTCCTTGGTCTTTTACTGAAATATAAATCATGTCCGTTCCTTTTATTTCGGTAACGCCTACACTTAACATAACCTGCTTACCGGGTCCCCCATGTAAAATCGCATTGCTTATGATTTGATATAACGCATGCTCCAATTCCCAAGGATGTCCATAGGTAGGCACCAAATTATCTTCGTAATTAACTATCATTGTAACGCCATACATAGCTATTATACCTTCTAGCTGGCGCAAAACAAATGGCATAAGGTCAGGTATATATAATTCGACAAATTCATAGCCATGCTGTGTACGTTCAACATTTAATAGAGTAATAAGCTGATTGACCAAACTACACATCCGATAGGTTTGTCCTTTGAGTATAGGCATAAATTCCTGTGCCGCTTCCATTTCCCAACCAGAAAATTCCAGCATATCAATAGCTCCTACTATAGCAGTCAATGGCGTACGCACTTCATGGCTAGCATTAGCAATAAAGTCTGTAAGCATGATATCAGTGCGTTTAATCTCGCTAATGTCATGCATTACAATAATAACACGCTGATAGCCACTTCCTTGTATGCCATAATATTCTATAGAGGCATCATAGAAATATACGGGATCGGTGTCAGTAGTAATTGACAGAGCACATCTTTCCCCGGTAGCAAGTACTTTTAGTACACCCGCCTTAATATCATGATTATTTACAATATTAATGATATCAGCCCCTTCAATACCTTCACCAAACGTTATGTGTGCAAAATGATTAGCACGCTGGATCTTCATATCATTATCTAAAATAAGTACTATTGTCGGAATAGCATTAAACAGCGGAGTGCTATTTAGAATCTGTTCCTCTAGCTCTAGCTGGGTTCTACGCCGCCTTTCATTGGCCTGCCATAAATTGGCAGATAAATTATGTACTACTCCAGATAGATTAGGAACCACAGGATTTTGTGTGGAATTTAAGCTCAATAAATAGCGAGACAGCTTAAGATAATCGTCCACATAGGGGTATACCAAAAGATAGGTTGTAATAGAAGTTGCTATAGTAATTATTAAAAAGAGAGGTAAGCTGCTATAGCGTTCGGCTGAACTAATAAAAATTGCATGATAACCTAAAATAAAGCATAATATCATAATTACAACTGCTACGACCTTAAAAGTAAGATATGAAGCTGAGGCAATATTGCATCCCGCTTCATCTACTTTACTATTTTTTAATACTTGTGGTCTGCGCATTTTTAATTATGTTATAAATTCTGTTATCTTGCCTAATAATGGAAACACTAAGCACAAATAAAGTGCTACTGCAAGAGCGGGACCAAAAGGAAATTCATTGCCATGGCCACATAATCTCCATACAAGTGCTGTACAGAGGCCTATAACCCCGGCTAAAAAGAAAAATATAGAAAGCATTTCTATAGGAAGAAAAAGTCCGGCGACAGCAAAAAATTTAACATCCCCCCATCCCAAGCCATCACGCTTTAAAATCATTTGCGATCCATAGAATAGCAACACTCCAATAAGCCAGCTAATCAGTGACCCTCCTAAAACATGGAATATTGGCCTATAATTTAAATAGGCATAACCCAAGCCTATTATTGCTAGAGCAACCTGTGCTTGATCTGGAATAATAAGCTCCTCCAAATCTGTAATTATCATGATTACCAATACTACAGTGGCCAGACAAACGCATAGGGTTTGCAAGGACCAAGGCATATTCCAATATATGATAATAAATGCCCCTGCCATTGATAATTCAGCCAAGGGGTAACGCCAAGAAATAGCTTTGTCACAATGGCGGCACTTACCATGTTGTATGATATACGATACCAGCGGAACTAAGTCACGAAACCCTAGAGCATGATTGCAATGTGGACAACGAGAACGTCCCCACATGCTATCCCCACTTATCAAGCGCCAACTAGCCATAGATGTGAAGCTACCGAAGATCAAGCCCGCGATTATATAAATTATTGTTATCATCATAAGTGTGCGCCATGGAAAAATAGTTGTACAACTGTTATGGTTAACATATACCTTATATAATAGCATACATCCAACAAAACGATCTTGATGATACAATGCAAACAAAATTGGTGCCGCGGCTTCTCCCTAATTGAAATGTCTATTATCCTTTTGCTAATCGGCATCGTGAGCGTGGGAGGCATTACTACATTTAACATTAATAGCGAGCAGCGGCAGTATAAAAATACCCAAGATAAAATCAAGAAAATTCAAGGAGCCCTCCTTACTTTTCTTGCACAAAATGGAAGGCTGCCTTGTCCTGCCAGTCCAACTCAGGCCCAAGCCACTACTACTTTTGGCACAGAGAGCATCACATTCGTCAGCCAACAACCAGCTTATTGCAATACAAGTGGCACTGGAATCTTGTCAGCTGATCTGAGCAGTGGTGCCGGCATAGATGCCCTTTATTATGGTATGGTGCCAGTACGCACTTTAGGACTAGCAGACGATGATGCCGCAGATGCCTTCGGTAACAAAATTGGCTATGTAGTGCAGCGCGCTTTTACTAACAGTATTGCAACTAATGATAAGTGTACACCAGGTCACAAATCCAAAGACATCAATAATAATGTGCGCTATATGTGCTATTGCGGACAAGCTAGTGGCAGTGTGGACCCCGCAACTCCTGATTTAACTATAATTCCTGATTATGGCAGCACTAATTACAGTAGCCTTGATGCTGTTTATGTGCTGATTAGTCATGGCAGTAATGGTTACGGGGCTTTTTATAAAGATGCAGGTGGTACTGGTGCTGCTGTACGCAATCCCTACCCCCCTGCTACTAATCAAGGAGAGATGCAGAATTTGGATTGCAACCCAAGTACTGGTGTTTGTGGAAGCCCTATTAACATAAATTATGTTAGCCGACCTCGTAACAAAAACTTCGATGATATAGTTGTATATGCCAACCGTAATAGCATGTTTTTCGATTGCAACGCCTATGCCGCTGATACCTGCACTAACACCTTTAACATTTATACCCAATGAAAACTAACACAAGAAATTATAAGCAAAGGGCTTTTAGCTTATTTGAGCTGGCAATCGTACTACTGATTATAGCAGTATTATTTGGCAGTACTTTGGTCATCGTGATGACTACTGCCGAACAACAAAGGCTTGCAAATACTAATGATAGCCTAAATAAAATAGAAGAAGCACTGGCTATTTTTATAGCAATTAATGGTAGATTGCCCTGCCCTGCTGCCCCCGCCCAAGCTCAAGATAGCAATAGTTTTGGAATCGAGCAAAAGACTACTGCCCAACCCACTGTTTGTGATACTTCTACTGGCATTTTTTCTGGCACCTCAGCGAGCGGCGAAATCCAATATTATGGTATTATTCCGGTGAGGACCTTAGGCCTAAATGATAGTATGATGTTTGACGGCTGGGGTAATAGAGTAGGTTATATAGTACAAAATGCTTTTGTTAATAATGGTAGCAATAGCGCAGGAGTTATCGTTACTAACCCTAGCTGTATCAGCCCTGGATCATCCGCACAGAATTCTGGTAGTGCTCAATACCTTTGCTATAGGGGACAGGCCAGTGGCAGCGTCAGTGGTTTAGGTAACAACTTAATTGTAAGAGATGCAAATTTGAATAACATAAGTCAAAATGCCGTCTATGTGTTAATTAGCCATGGCAGCAATGGCTATGGTGCATACAATATCTTTGGCAACAGAAATAGCCTGCCCCCTACCAGTAATACATTGGAGTACGACAATCTTAATTGTAATCCTACAACTTTTGTTTGTAGTTCTACTGGAGTAGATACTGCCTTTATTCAAGCCCCTATTACTCAAAATTTTGACGATATTGTGCGCTTTAAGACCCGTAATAACCTACTAATAGACTGCAACCAGTATGCTGCCAATGCCTGTAATGCAAGGCATGGGATAACCGTACAATGAGGCATAATATGAAAAATCGTATGGCCTTTTCACTGGTAGAACTAGCTATAGTCCTGGTGATCTCTGGCATATTGTTGGCTGGACTACTCTCTTCTGCCAGAACACAAATTCAAGCCTCTTACGTATCAACTACTAACAGTAATCTTCAAATTGTAAGTAATGCCTTAGAACTTTATTTCTCTAAGACAGGCCATCTTCCCTGCCCTGCTGATTTAAATTTACCAAATACAAATGCTAACTATGGACTTGCCAGGGTAAGCAGCACAAATAGCGCTCCAGATGTTTGCATTACTAATGCCAATGGCCTTTTTCAGTATACCAGTGGCAATGACGTAATATATATGGGTGCTGTACCATTTAAGACGCTAGGCCTTGTTAATGAGTTTATGTTTGATGGCTGGGACAATAAATTAACTTATGTAGTACAAAGAGCCTTCATCAATAGCGTAAGCACCAGTAGTGGCTGTGTTTCTGCCGGCAATGCCCAAGATAGCCATACTTCAAATATTTATATTTGCCCAGCAGGCCAAGCCAGCGGTAGTGTAAATACATCTTCTGTCGATATAGAAATTCGAGATTACCTTGCTGGGCGTATGCTCAATAATGATGCAGTTTATGTGCTGATTAGCCATGGTAAAAATGGTCTAGGCGCATTTTTACGCACTGCAGATGGCAGTGGTCCTAATGTCGATCGCAATCCACTACCTGATTATCCTGCACAAGTAAACGAACGTAATAACACCAACTGTGATGCTAACAGCGCAGCCTGCTCTACTACTTTATTAACACAACCGACTTTTAGTACTACTGGCGGGCCAGCTGAGGCTGACACTTTTGATGATATACTACTCTTCCGCACTCGCAATCAAGTGATCTATAGTTGCAACTATAACCATCTGAACGTGTGTACTAATACTTATGGCTTAGACTTGAGGTAATTAAAATTTTTTAGTATAAGAATTAAGAACTATAAACATTAAACAATTAAAAAGATTAAACATGGCAAAAGGATTGACAGCAGCACCTCTATTCACCCTCCCTAGCAATACAGGGGAAGCCGTAAGTTTAGCTGATATGCTTGGACGCAAGGTGGTTCTTTATTTTTATCCCAAGGACAATACGCCCGGCTGTACTTTAGAAACCCATGATTTCAGCAATCATTACGCGCGCTTTACAGCACTCAATACTGAGGTTTTCGGCATCTCCCGGGATAGTGTGAATAGCCACAAAAGTTTTGCAAAAAAATGTGCGCTGCCTTTCCAGCTGCTAGCAGATGTGGATGGAACGGTATGTGAGAAATATGGTGTGTTAAAACAAAAAAATATGTTTGGACGAAAGTATATAGGGATAGAACGTACTACATTCCTTGTTGATGAAGAAGGCTTGATACACAGAGTATGGAATGATGTTTCAGTATTAGGCCATGCTAAAGCAGTACTAGCATGCGTAGAAGGACAATAAGATGACACTACAAGGCATAGATCAGCAAAAAATAACCCAAACATTAGAGGAGTTTTATTATGATATAGCCTCTGGTAATCCCGGAAGAACACGGACCAACACTAGTTTTGTAGATTCATTATACAAAAGCCAACAGGCAGATGTTATTGCCAACAAATACCATATTAATACTAATATTGTTTTGCCTAAATTATCATCTGAGTTTGCTGATGCTTATGCAGTACGCCATATAAACGGTGATCAAACCTCATTCTATGCCTTGGTTTTTAAGCCGGATTACCAAGTGCGTCTACAAGAAATAATGATCTTGAAAAACAGTCTACTTACCAACCACCTAGCTCCTCTCGAATATGGTATTGTACAATTATCCAATAGCACCCCAAAGCTTGCGACAATCATGCCCAAGCCAAAAGGCCAAACCCTGCGTCAGTTTTTATACGAGCATAAGGTAGATCAACATTTTATCCTTCATAAACTACTGATAAGTTTGCTTGATACGCTTCATAAAATGCACCGTTTAGGGGTGGTCCATGGGCGTGTCAATCCTGACAATATATATATTACACCTCAACAAAATATTATTCTTGGAGAGTGTGTATCAGATCTTTACAGCTTTTCACAACTGCCAGCCTACGAAACTCCAGGGCAGTTGCAATGCCACAGATATGGCCTTGGCAACGGAGATAATAGTAATGATTTTTATGCATTAGGCATCTTGCTATTTTATGCTATAAGTATGCAAGATTTTCTAGATACAGATAAAGCAGCTATTCTTGCTAGTAAGTTGGCAGACGGCACCGTAGGCTTTCTAAACAAATATTATCACCTGTCTGGAGAGCTAAGCGATGTTATAATTGGATTGGTAACAGATGACAAAGACAAGCGTTGGCAATACGAAGCTGTATGGAATTTTTTGCAACACGGCCAATATAATTTACCCACTGCCCCTGCTAATTTTGATAGAGGCCTTACTTTTTGTGATCACGAGGTGTTTTCACTACCAGCGCTTGCCGATTTATTAGCCAGTAAATGGAATGAGGCACGTGAGTTTATTAAGAAAGATACCTTAATTAGATGGGTTGCCTATGTAGCTAAAAATCAGGATTTAATAGATGCCCTGGCAGAGCTGCGTGACCAGGTACGCGTCAAAACATCTGTGCAAAAGCTTTTCTCCCGTGAAGATGAATGGCTTATTAAAACCATAATTCTGCTTGACCCTTATGGCCCTTTAAGACTTAAGGATATTACATTTTACAAAGATGGTATTGGCACTATGTTTTTACACGGGCTAAGGCTAGGTTTAGTAGACATAACACAAAGTATAGCTAATTGCATATTTGTTGATTTATGCTCATTTTATGAGCATGCCGCAAATAAGCTAAAGGACCCAGGACTAGTAACAAACATTGCACAACTCAAAAATGCCCATACTAATTTCCGCAAGTCTGGTTTCAGTTTTGGCATAGAAAGAGCCATATATGACTTAAACCCACTATTGCCATGCCAAAGTCCACTTATTGATAACCAATGGTGCTTAAGCGTATATGACGTGATAACTTATATCGAAGGAGCAGGGAAAAAACAGGCGGAACTTATAGCGAACAAGAACCTTATCACTTTTATAGCTAGCCGAATAGAATGCGAGCAGGAATATAAATTTAAAGAAGGGCGAAAATATAATGATATCACTCAATCAAAGCAGGCCCAAGCTTTAACGCTATTTGCAACCGCCCAAAAAAAACTTAATATCCCCTCCTTACCAAAATTGACTCATACATTTAAAGAGCAAATTCAAGCTCTACTTGAAGAAGTGATGCACAATAAGACCTTTAAAACACAGCTATTCGCTTATATGGATTTAGCAGCGGAATCGGGGCAATTGTTCGCTCTAGTCGAGGCCATCACTACAGAAGGTTATTTGGACAAAGACTTTGAAGGATATGCTAAAGCACTAAAACGCACTGATGCGATCTTAAATGAAATGAAGCAGATGCAGAAAACTGAAATTATAGAACGCGAAGCAAGAGCAGCTGGAAAGAAATTTGCTGTGAACTTGGGCTACTTTATTTCAGGCTTTGCAATAATTTCTGCTCTATTGCAGGTTATGTGAGGGCCCCCTCGTACTAGCTAGAATATTGCCTATCACAAGATATTATATTTACCAGGCATTTCTGAGAAATGGTTATTACTTGACATTTGAGTGATTATGATTAGGCTAGGCTGCTCTGTTTAAACAAAACTTTTTAGTTATATACGACGGATGGTAAATAATGAAAGTATTTTTTGAATATCTTGCCATACTAGATGCATGGTTATGGGAGTATATGGCCTTAGCGATAATTATATCCACCGGCCTATACTTTTCTATAAAATCTCGCTGTTTTCAGCTAAAGATCTTGATTAGATTTAAGAGATATGTAACCGAACTTCAGCAAAGCGCTCGTACAGAAACGGTGGGTACTAGTCCTATTCGCCTATATTTTGCCTCAGTCGGGGGTATGATTGGCTTGGGTAATATTGTGATCGTAGCAGCTACAGTAACCCTTGGCGGCCCAGGTAGCTTAATATGGTTATGGGTAGCTTCATTTTTGGGCATGCTAATTAAATACTCTGAAATATATTTGGGAATAAAATATCGCATTCCTAATACAGATGGCGGCTATGATGGCGGACCAATGTATTATCTACAACATGCTTTTGGTAACCGCGCTATACCTTTGATTGTTTGCATATTATTATGCATCTATGGAGCAGAAGTTTCACAATTCTTGGTTTTGGCCGATACTATGGTACACACATTTAATATGGAACGAGAAATTGCTATAGGTGCGCTATTGATTCTTGTATTAACCAGCGCTGCTGGCGGGGTGCGTTACTTAGCTAATATATGCTCCATAATAATGCCTATATTTATGATTGGGTATGTAGGTGTTGGCTTGTGGGTAATCATAGACCATATATATATATTGCCAGATATCTTTGCCATGATATGGCATTCCGCATGGCACGGGCAGGCCCCTATGGGAGGATTTGTAGGCAGTAGCGTGCTTATGGCAGCACATTACGGTGTATCACGCGCAGTATACTCGGGCGATATAGGAATTGGGTATGATGCTGTGATTCAGAGTGAGACCCAAACTCGCTTTCCACATAAGCAGGCACGCATGGCGGTATATGCCTTGCTTACTGATACAGTAATTTGTACCATTAGCGCCTTGGTAATTTTGGTTACAGATGTATGGACTCTACGATTACGCCCTTCAGATTATGTTGCCACTGCACTGTCCGGGTATATTCCACAAGTACAATATTTCATGGCATTACTATTTCTTGCTGCAGGATTTACCACTATCGTTGGCTTTTTAGTAGTAGGGCAGAAATGCGCTAAGTATTTAAACCCTAGATTTGGTCGGCAGCTATATTTACTTTATGCCTCAGCAGCCTTCATATTCTTTTCTTTTTATGACCAAGATAAAGTAATCCTAGTGATGAGCGTGTCTGGAGGCATTTTGATGATTCTCAATGTAGCGGGCGTGTTTAAACTGCGTAATGAAATTCGTTTTATGTAAAGCCCACTTTTAGCGTAGTTACTAAAATTACCCTTTACTTCTAGGCTCTCCTCTACTTGCCAATCTGTCTGCTACCGTCTTATCCATACGATCTTTAAATGTGATGTCTCCCAAGTCTCTCAGCTCTTGTTCCGAACAAAAAGCAACGTTCCCAAGACGGCTGCCACTAGTATTTATTTCCTTTTCCGCTTCTGTTAGCAATAGATTCGCAGCTTCATACTGCTCTTTATTTGTTTTATCAGCTATCAAAACCGCCCCCCAGCTATCAGGATAAAGGCGCATCATGTCGTTAATTTTATAAAGCTTATCAAGCAGTTTGCCTGCCTCCAAAAGCTCCGCTTTATTGCGTGCGATCACTCCTATACACCCGCTTACTTGACCATGCGCTAGCAGAGAGGGCATCATGCTTTTTAAGCTCGATACATCTATCATCGCTCCATTCAAGGATACTTCCTTCGCTACAAAGCTTACATTTGCAAAATTACAGTTAAAGATATGGCTACACTCAAAAGACACTCTACTATTGCCATATGCCGAATATCTCTTGCCTACGAATTCTGTTCCTTCCCAGTTAGTATCAATAATGTTATAATAGCGCATGGACATACGAATCGACAGCCCGCGAAATTCTAAATTAGTGTAGGCATACCGCGCTACACTTCCACTTACTCCCTGATGTTTACCATTTAGTCCCTCCTGCACGACTTGGGTGAAGTTCGCCATACCTCCACAACAGCTTCTATGATAGAATAGAGTGCTATTTAATTGATCTCCTATCATTAAAGAATAAATAGGTGTTGGAATAGACATATAAATAGCGTCTCGCAATAATGCTATTATTAAGTGGAATACAACTCTACGTATCGGTCCGGTAAATAAAACCGTAGTGATAGCTTTAAGATAGGCCCAAAGAGTTTGCATCCGCCCCTCGGCTCTTTGAATCGCAGCCATTCTATCATATAAAGTCGCTACCTTTTCGGGGGTTATTTTACTTATTAAGCGCTCTAAAACACTATTTTTAGGCTTCCTCATATCAACTATTAGCCGCGTGGTAATAATATCTATCATTTTAACGCGTTGATGCGAATCGATCCCATAGCTCTGTTGCAGAGTTTTAGCGATAGATGTTCCTTCTAAAGACGCGGCAATCAGCCCACTAGACATTGTCAAGATTTCAGCAGCTATTTTACGTCTATCTGTATCCTGCATTATGGCTTGTATAGCCATGAAGGCGCCAACTACCTTACCTCTAGTATAATCTTTATCCTTCTCACCTTTACTATACTTGCCATACCCCTCACAGAACCCCTGTATACCTGCAGTTAGTGTATTTAGGTAATGCCTCTGCACATCCTTATTTTTTAGCTTTGTTAACAACTTTCCTGTTAAATCTAATAATTTAGCCTTTATATCTTCCCCCCCACTAGCCGGCTCACTACCTAACAATAAATTTGTCAGAGCACTGTCTTTCTTCCCTCCTTCAATTAAGATTGTTAGCCTTTCAATAGTATATTTTTGCATACTTTGTCCAGGCGTGACTCCCTCCTGTGATAATGCCTTATTTAGGATATTATGTAAGGCAACGGCAATATCACTCGTCCTTTGCTCTTGCGCTGCGTCACAAGTTTTTTGGAGGTTTTCAAAGCTAGGGGTATTTATACTATCCTTCAATTTAGCAAAGCCTTCTTTCAGTTTGGTATTCGAAAGCTTTTCTAATGCTTGGGAGTATTGAGCCTTAGCTCTATCTAACTTTTTAGATGATATTTTACTACCTTTGAAGTCATCCAGTGCCACTATTAAGGCTCTTGCGCTATCTGCCACTTGCGTTAAATATTCATCTGAGGAGGAAGTGTTTTTTAAAGCTATAGCCTGCTCAGCGCTTTGACGCAATTTATTACATTTTTGCTCTAAAGCAGCATCAGCCAGCAATTTAGCGCGTTGAGCAGCTAATATATGTGAGAGGTGTGGCATACCTGCAGGCAGCAGGGCTTGCAACCACGTAGCTGCCTCAGGCGCACTATCTATCAGCATAGGCATTAGCTTGAATAGGCCTCGCAATGTAGCATTATCAGGGCCCAATAATATACTGTCTATATCTTGCATCGCCTGTGGTGAAGCTAATACTTGTTGGGTTAACTTTACAACATACTGCAATCGTTTTTCATCATTAGGCTCAGTAGATGCTGGTAGCATGGCCTGCGCAAACTTTATAATTGCTTCATCTCTTGCCTTGGCTGCTGCTTCACCATTTGGAAGCAGTTGTGCATCCATAAAGCTGTTATAAAATACCATCCCATCTTTTAGCACATTTGACAAACAATCCTTACAATCACCCTCTACCAAGCTAGGTTGTAAAATGCGTAATAAGGTCACTACAGCTGGAACAAGCTCATGCTCAGTAGTATTCCATTTAATATCTTCTTGAGGTTGCTCTGGCTTCTCTGAAGGCTCTTGTGCGACTTCAGAGGCCTCCAAATCGACAATCTTAGCAAGCAACTTAGATACTTCAGGATCACTCAATGTTTCTGTTATTGCACTAAGCGTCTGATCTTTTATCTCGTTATCATCGTTTGGAAAGACTGCCTCTAATATCTTGCTTACAGCTTCTTTAGATTGGCGTATTTTTGCTTTTTCCGCATGCTTTTTAGCCTCATCATGAGCTTCATCTGTTTGCCCCTCTTTCCTCTCTTGCGTTGCACTATAGGTGGCATTTGCCTCATCTAACTGCTTCCATCCCTCTAGTAGAGCAGGCATACATTTCTCTAACCATGCTAATGCTTGCTTCAAATCTCCTTTTGCCAGCATGTGCTCTAGCAAACTAAAGCTAGCATCCATTTTCTGCCGCCATTTTTTATCTTCTTCACTTTCATTCGGCAGCTCTAGTGATACTAATATTTGACGTAATGGCTGCAGAATAGATTCTTTGCCCGCTGATGTTATTAACTGAGCTTGCAACAGGTTCGTAGTATAGCTACAGAATGTCTGCCCACCTATTAGCTTTTGTTGTGAAAAGAGGGTTTCTAGCATTTTACGTATAGCTGGCTGGACTTCTTTATCTATCGCGCTCTGCACCTCTATCCAGCTAGCAATTACATCATGGAACCATTGAGTAGCTGTCACATCAATAAGGTGCGGCTGTAAGTTATCCAGCAATCCCATTATGCCATCCATATACAGGCGATGTGCTTTAGTCGAAGCAGTATCAGATGCTGCCTCTTGAGAAGGTTCAGGAGAAACCAAAATGTCACGCAGAGCTTTACGCAACTTATTATCACTAGACCTCTGTAGCACAGCAAGGGTGTAGTCAAGCATACTAGTTTCCCCTGGCAGCATAGTTTCCGTGGAACACAACTTACGGAGCATGGTATTATAGGCTTTACGGTGAGCAGAATTTTTATCGTCTTTTAATTTTTTTGCATCTTGGGGTGGGGGGAGAGATTGACGTTCAAATTCTTCTTCTGCCGCTCTTATGGCTTGCTGCATTTCTACATAAGCTTTGCATACGTGATTGAGCCAAGCTTCATTTACAGGGCCCTGCAAATCATCTTTTAAAGATAATAGCAAGTCCAAATAACTACTCATGTGTTGGTGCTCTGGCTCGTGTTCCAACCCTTTTGGTATAAAACATTCTTTACAAATTCGTACTAATTCTTCATCAGCAGAAAGCATCTGCAACATCTTGATAGTATGTTGGCGTGAAGTAAGAGCGTCCGCATCTTGCGAAGGCTTTTGGTCGGATAACAAAGTAAATATAATATTATTATAAGCTCTGGACTTAGCCTTTGAAGCTGCAACATTTATTTTATCTAGCTTTCTTTCATCTTCCTCAGTGAGCGCCCCTTCTGGTAACTTTAGACTAGCTTTATTCTTTTCATACTCCTGATTAATTCTCCTTAACTCTTCGTTCATGGCATGCCATGCCTTAGCAGTCTGTTCTAACCACCAAGCATCAATTTTTTCCAAGTGGGGAGCAAGACCTCGCAATAGTTTAAACCAACTGCTCATCATTTGCTTGTATTGCTTTGTCTCTTCATCTTCATTATTTTTTATTGGGCTAATCCATAGAGATTCCAAGATCTCAAGGTATGAGCTATTATTTTCCTCTTTTGTCAGAATTTGTAATAAGCTTAGAGTGTCCTGACAATTTTTTGAAAGCAGGGCTGTAACCATATTGGTATACGCCGCTTGTTCAGATTTTTTCCTGACTTCAGCTAAATCCTTAAGCTGCAGTTCCAGTTGCTCTTCATTTAGCTCAATATTGAGATCGAATAATTGCTCTACCGAACTCTGATATTCTCTAGCTGCATCTTGTAGGGTTATGTTCATGTTAACAAATGATGTACAGACATGGTTTAGCCACCCTTCCTTATCTTTTAAATGCGGTGCTAGCTTTTCAATCAGGCTTAAGGCTTTCTCTCTTTGGATGTCAGATTCATTTTGTGCTTCAGAGCTAAGTATCAATCCTCTTAATGATTCAATGTTAGCTACCCCACTTTCTGCCGAGCTTTGCAATATCGATATGGTGTGACTACGCATATTTGGGTCTGACAGCAACCCATTAAGTATGTCTGTGTAGGCTATTAGAGTATCATCTGCGTTTTTGGCTTTTAAACGTAGTAGTTGCAGCTTTTGGTGTGGAGTATACTCGCTTTCGTTTTCTGGTAATTTCTCTAGCTCTTTTTGATACCAGTCCTCGCTTTTATTTAACGCTTTACACATACTTACTAGCTTTGACGCCGCCAACTCTAGCCACCCTTCTGGAACTTTAATATTTAATGGTGTTATAAGCGGCTTTAAAAGCTCTACAGCATGCTTCTGCCCTTCTCCTATAAGGACTGCCTGCAACATCTTTTTATAAGCATAAGCCTCTTTCCTGGCCTTAGTAGCTTTAATCTGCTTATATATCTTAAAGTCTGCGGATTCAAGGGTACGCGGATCTACATCCTTGTCTAGTTTTGCGTTCCTCAGAGCCTCGTTATATTGAGCCTCAGCTTCCTCTAATTGGTCATTCATAATCATAAATGCCTTAACTACTTGCTCTAGCCATTGCCGCTTATTTTCATCTTCTAGCTGAGGCGTTATAACCTCTAGCGCGTTGAATAATAGTTGTATTCTAGATGCATTTTCATCTATTTGTTGCGTTGCAATCAGCAATGCTTTAAGTGCCTCTAAAATATTTTTACCCTTTCCTATCTTAGTCAGTGACTTCTGCAATATCTCTATCGTTTTTTGACACATAGTAGCATCGCCAACTTGCTTGCCAGATAACAGCCCTTTGGTCATATTTATATATGCTTTGGATTTAGCATTATCTCTAATTTCTTGTGCTTTTGAAATTTGATCTTTATCTTTAATTAGATCTAACTTAGCTATTGCAGTATTATAGGCAATATCGGCGCTAAGTTCCGTGTTTTGCATTTCTACTAGAGCTTTTATTACTGCATCTAACCACTCTTTTTCTCCTTGTATCTTTGGACCAAGCACCTCCATAAGATCAAGAATTGCTTTTTTAATCTCATGTTCCTTCCTTTCTTTAACACTAGCCTTGACATGTGGAATTCGAAGGAAAAGGGTGCGCAAAGCATTAATTATTAGCGTTTTAGAGTCCCCGGCTGTGAGGATTATTTCTAATAGCCCTTCTCTTACCTCATCTTTGCCTAATAAATCTAAAGCTGCTTTTTGATATGCCAAGTTATTAGCAGCCTCTCGCTTCTTGTTAAGCATGTCCCATTGTTCTTTATATGGCTCATCTTGCTCTGTCTTGTTGTCCCCACGTGCACGTGATTTTATATTCAAATACCCTATCTCAAACTCTTGCTGAATTTCAGCAAGCTTCCTCAGCAAGAGACCTACTTTTTCTATTACCGCGCTTAACGCTGCTTCATTCTTTTCCAAGACTGGAAATAGATTAGTCATAAGAGTGATAACAGCTTTGGCGCGCGGGGCATATACTTCTGGAGTTTGGTCTATTAGAATTTGGCCAAAATTTAGGGCAAAAGTATTGAGCATTTTCAATGTTTGCTTCGAAAATATTGAGGTAAGTATACCCTTTACCGCACCAATTAGCTCCGGATTTTGCACTGCACGTTCTCTCACTTCTAACATAAGCGCATCACGACGTTCCGAAGCGTAATGTTGAATCGTCTCGTTCTGCTCTTTAATTTGAGCCTTTACTGCCTTTTCGCTATCCAAAATTAATTCATGATCTGCTTTTAGCTTAGCGTACTGGGCCTTTATTTCTAATAACATTTTCAATTGCCAGGCAATTTCTGGTGCTTCTTTGAATTTCTCTTCTGCGCGTGTGGCAATCTGTAAGTATACGGGTAGTGCATGAGCGCTCTGATCTAACTCTAAAGCCTGCGCTATATTCTTCTTTTCTTCATCAGAGCATTTATAGAGATTTTGCAAATCGTTTAATGCAGTGGTAATACCTTCGTTCCAGCCCACCTTTACGGAGTCTGGCATCTCCTTGAATAAATCTGCTATTTCTTGAAGGTTATCCTTTGGCTCATCTACTTTTAGCTGCCTTACTAAAGTTTGCAATCGCGTAACAAAATTACAATGTTTCAATACAAGTTGGTTAATTTTCTGAAGCTCCTCTGCCTCTAAGGAGGGTATATTGCCCAATTTTGCCCCGCTTAAGCTTCCTTGCACTGGTGCCACTGGCTCCTCGGACTGAGAAATTAATTTAGGCTCTAAATCCTCCCACTGCTGCGTTAGCTTTTCTATCTCTTGTTCTAATGACTTTTCCGATGCTGTTTGCTCTAGATTGAGGCATTGCAAGACCATACTTGGAAATTTATCATACCACGCCCTAGCAGCAGCCTGAAACTCTGGCATACGTTCGCTAAGTAGCTTATGCCAAGCTTTGTGCGAAGATTGGCGCGTGTCTGCATCAGCGCCCTCTATTTCTTCTAGTAATATTGCTAATTCATTATCCTCTCCTAGCTTTTTTATTATCTCGTCCTTGCTATCTAATAAAGCTTTATAGTTTTCTTCTTGTAAGAGCTTCTTAAGCTTAGTAATTTTCTTTACAAATTGCTCTTTGGGGACTTTCACTAGGTTCGTTAGGGCTTCAGCAGTCAATATCTCAGCTTGGTCCGTGCGCACCCCTTTAGCTAGGCTCTTTAAAGCAGTACGAGTGGGAATATCTATGTGGATTGTTTTCTTTAATAAGGTCTCTAAATCCTTCTTTATATCGCTCTGTAATTTTATAAAGGTTTTAACATTATCTATACGTGCCGCTGCCAAATTTAGAGTCTTCTTAGTGTCATAATATGCTACAGTGGCTTGTTCTGCATCAAAAAGATATTCGCCTGCAAGCTGCGCTAAAGTAGGGCTTGCCTGAACCACTTGAAATATAGCACGTAAAGGAACTATTATTTCAGGTACTAAATGCTTCCACTTTACAGTAGGCTGCTTTTTACCCGCCATCTTGTTGATAGCAGGCTCCATACTACTCAATACTTTTTGAGTAAATTCCACTAAAGCGTCTGTAACTCCTTTGTCAGCAACTACGCTACTGAACAAGGCCACAAATTCTTTCCTACTTTGTTTAGATGTAGAAGAGTCAATCTTTAAGTATTGAGATACCAACTTAAACAGCTGATCATTCAGTTTTTCATCACTCATTACCTGTACTAAACTAGGTAGTGCATTAATAATTCCAAATCCTATTTCTGCTAAAGCCTCTAAGTCATTTAGCACAGAGTCTTCCGGCAGCTTACCAACAAACGATATAATCCCTTTTTGTATAGCAGGCTTAGCTGAAGCTAATGCTTCCTTTATAGTATTTTTCTCTTCCTTTAATGCGTTTATGATGCCCATTAATTTTGGCGAGCCTATTGATGTTAAGCCAATTATCTTTTCCCATATTTTTTTGTCTTTATATGCAAGCTTCAAAAGACAATATGGCTCCTCCTTTATAAGAGCCATACGCTTCCAATTATTCTTTAAATGACTTATAGCTCCTTTATTTGCCCAACCTGCCTCCTTTATATCCCATACTCCAGATATACCTACTTCCCACGCTCCACCCTTAAGATACTTTTTTGCAGTATTTATTACTTTTGGAAGGTCGTTTTTTATCTTTTCAGCATCGAGCATATCTATAAAGCTCTGTATGGCGTTTAGCGCTGCAATATGTTCTGCAACTGTTACCTTTTTTTCTACAGCTTCTTCAGCTGCACCTAACTCTTTTTGGGCTGTCGATTCTACAGATGATGAAGGCACCACTCCACTACTCAAGGCAGTGCTAGTTCTAGTAGTTGATGCGCCTGGCCCGCTTCCAAAGCCAAACAATGAGCTTACTCTGCCTAACATCTCTTGAAAACCCTCTGTACGCATTTTGACTTATAATTATTATATATGTTATTCATTACATTTATATTACAGTTGGCAATAACATGCTCATTTGCTTGAGCCTCTGTATTATACTCAAAAATTATTTATTTGCAAGCCAAAAACTGGACAACCCTTATTTATAGCGCCTTATCCATATAAGTACTAGATGCCAGCTGGCAAAACTGTGCTACGCTTAATTCTTCGGCACGTGCTGTAGGCTTAGCACCAATTTGGGCCAGTTGAACTTCAATATCTGGCAGCACACCTTTAAGTACAGACCGCAACATTTTGCGACGCTGACTAAATGCTCGTTTTGTAATGCTTTCCAGTCTTTTACGCCCGCAAGGATATAGAGGTTTGGGCCGTATGGTTAAGCGCACTACCGCCGACATAACCTTAGGAGGAGGGAAAAAAGCCTCAGGCCTTACTTCAAATTGCTGCTCTACTTCACACAGCCACTGAACTAGTACTGACAAGCGACCATAATCTTTACTTCCTGGCTCTGCCACTAGCCGTTCTACCACTTCCTTTTGTAACATAACGGTGATAGAGGAAAATAACTCAGGGCGTTCCAACCATTTACATAACAACGCCGTACCCACATTATAAGGCAAATTTGACAATACATGTAGTCGCTGCCCTGGGAGTACAAAAGTCGATTCATCTATTTTTAACGCATCGGCATGCACAATTTCCAAACGCCCTGCAGAAACTTCATGCAATGACTGCAATGCTTCTATACAGCGCATGTCTAGTTCCACAGCGATTACTTTTGCTGCTTTACTAGCTAATAGTGCACGCGTTAATGCTCCTGGCCCAGGGCCCACTTCTAGCACCACCTGGTTTGCAATATCTGCGCTCAGCACCATTTGACTGGGGATATGCTCATCAAGTAAAAAATGCTGCCCTAGCTTCTTATGCGGAGCCAAGTTATATTGCGATACTAGCTGCCGCAGGCTAAGAAGACTAGGGCTACTTTGCATTCCAGCTGCCATCTTTACTCTGTAAAAATATACGATAATTTATATCTCTTTCCTTCAGCATACTTTGCAAGCGTTCAACATATGGCCCTTGATTGGGATCAAACATAAGTAATAGCTTTTCGCAGCCTTCTAATGACAGGGTAGCTAAATTACTCTCTGCGTAGGCAATATCATAAAACGCCCAAACCGAGGCATTATTAGCATTATCATTAGCCACGTCTGTTATATAAACAGGCTGTGCCTCAGGGTAGGGATCCAAACGTGTTCCATGTGGCAAGAAAGAAAGTTGAGAATAACTCCATAATAAATCGTCACACTCCTGCATCTGTTGGGAATCAGCACATAGCACCATTACTCTCTTATTGCGTGTTACTATAGACTCAACCAACTTGGGCAATGCCTGCCGCAGAGGATGTGCAGTTAATTGATATAAATTTGCTTCCACCATTTCTTTACCACCGCTCTAATCTTCAACAAAATCACGGATGCGCTGAACTGTCAGAACCAACATACCAAGCCAAGCACTTGTGCTGGCTTTCATCTCTCCGATGAATCTAGAATAATCAGACAATTTCACACTATCCAGTACTGCACAATAGGCCTTCTCTTTGGTAAATGCAATTACTTGTGCAGTAAGCTTGCCATGTAAGTCTTCAATCTCGCTAACTATAGCTTGCAGAGCTACCTTATCTACATACTCTACTGCATTATAGCGCCGTGTTTGCAACAAGATCCAACCAATATGCATTTTATGCCCGATGGCCTGATAAGCTGTAGCAACGCTATCTATATCTGCTTTTGTATTACGCGCCACCTTCACCATATCTAACGCCTGATATAGCTGATTTAGCTGCACAATAGCCACACGTATTGATTCTGGCGCTGCAGTCAGCATTTCTTCATCACACCCTTCGGCATAGGCACATTTATAGCTATCTTCTGCACATAACCGACGAATTTCATTCACACCCACACTATATGCTTTAATACAGGAGGTAATATCCTCTAGCTCCACACCACCATGACGCAATAACCAACGTATATTACGGCTAGTGAAACGCTGCAACTCGCCCAATAACTCTACTTGAATTGCAAGAGATACTTGACCATCTAGAGCATTAATTTTGCTCCAATGCTCTTTGATAGAGAAGATATCACGCACTACAACAAAAGCTTTGATAATGGCATCAGGCATATAGCCAGAATCTAGCAGTTGATGGAAAAAAGTACAGCCTAAGATATTAATAAACTCATTGACTAGTACAGTTACTAATATTTCATTTGCCAATTGATGTTGCAGAAGGACTTTCTTATATTTTGTTTGTAGCACTTTGGGGAAATAGGCTAATAAGTCAGTGTGCAGATATGGATCTTGCACTAAAGTGCAAGTACTAAGCACCTTAAATGCCGAGTTTTTGGCATATGCTACTAGCACAGCTATCTCAGGCCTCGTTAAGCGTTGTCCCTCAGAATTAAGTGCTGCTATAGCTTCTGCTGATGGCAGATATTCAATTGATCGATCTAGCTCTCCTTTATGCTCGAGGTATTTTATCAACCAGGCATGAACGCTTAGACGCCAATTCCCAGTCATTTCTTCACAACTAATTAACTTGTTCTGTACGTAATTATCTGCCAACACTAAATTCCCTACTTCCTCAGTCATACTGTCCAGCAACTCATTGCGTGCTGCCAGCTTAAGAGCACCAGTACGCATAAGTTGATTCATAGCAATTTTTATATTTACTTCATGATCCGAGCAGTCTACTCCAGCCGAATTATCAATAAAGTCGGTATTAAGGCATCCTCCAATTTTGGCATACTCAATACGACCTAACTGTGTCATTCCTAAGTTGCCCCCTTCACCCACTACCTTACAGCGCAGCTCTTTGCCGTTGATACGTAAAGCGTCATTGGCTTTATCACCCATTTGCTCGTTTATTTCAGCCTCTGCCTTTACATAAGTACCAATACCTCCATTCCACAATAGATCCACTGGCGCTTTTAAAAGCGCACGGATCAACGCATCTGGAGTAATTAAACCAGGCTGCACATGTAGTATATCTGCCATTTGAGGTGACAGCTCAATATACTTACTAGCACGCTCAAATATACCGCCTCCTTCTGAGATCAGTTTGGCATTATAATCACTCCACTGTGAGCGCGGCATTGTAAATAAACGCATACGTTCTTCAAAGCTACTAGCTGAGTCTGGATTTGGATCCAAGAAAATGTGCATATGATTAAATGCCCCAATCAGCTTGATCTGCGGTGATAACAGCATCCCATTGCCGAATACATCCCCAGCCATATCTCCAATACCCACAACAGTAAAAGGAGTAGTAGAAATATTTATATCTAAAGCTTCAAAGTGATGCTTGACCGAAAGCCAAGCGCCACGTGCGGTAATTGCCATCTTTTTATGGTCATACCCAGCAGACCCACCTGAGGCAAAGGCATCTCCTAGCCAAAAATTGTAGGATGCAGAAACAGCATTTGCATAATCAGAGAAAGTAGCAGTTCCCTTATCTGCTGCTACCACCAAATATGGGTCATCATCATCATGACGCACTACTCGTGGTGGTGGCATAATTTTACCATCTTCTACATTATCCGTGATATCTAAGATGCCACTAAGGAAGAGCTTATAGCATTCTATTCCTTCCTTCATAAAGGCTTCGCGGCCATCAGCAGGTGTTACTCTCTTAAGCAAGAAACCACCTTTTGAACCTACTGGCACAATTACCGCATTTTTGGCCATCTGGGCCTTCATTAGTCCCAACACTTCTGTACGAAAATCTGGTCGATCTGACCAGCGAATCCCTCCTCGCGCCACTCTACCGCCACGCAAATGCACCCCTTCAAAACGCGTAGAGCAATATATATATGTCTCAGCGTAGGGATATGGCTGAGGCATGCCTAGTACTTCGCTAGAACGCATCTTTAATGAGATATAATTTTTTGTCTCCCCTGAGCTATCAAGCTGGAAGAAATTAGTACGCTTAGTAGCTAGTATTGTAGCAAGATAGGCTTTTATTACTTGCTCTTCTGCAATGCTAGATACAGTAGCTAAAGCTTGATGTATATCATTTACCATTCCTTCTAGCACCTCTTCATCACACTCCAAGTCTGGATCAAAGCGGTGATTAAATAGCATTACCAATTGCCTTATAATTGCTGGATATTTAACGAGCACGTCAACTATATAGTCAAAATCATGAGGAAAGTTAACCTGCTTTAGATATTTCGCGTAAACCCTCAACAATAGTGCCTCCCGCCAGTTAAGAGAGGCATGCGGAATAAGGCTATTGAATCTATCATCTTCAATAACATTTTCCCATATTTTGTAAAATGCTAGCGCCACACGATCTTTAAGATCAGCTTCTATGAACTCAATTTTTGATATAGTAAATAGACGGAAATGACTAATATATACTTGCTCACCCTGCTCATTGCCTTCCACTTTTATCTCATAATTGACTACGTCCAAAGCTTTAAAACCAACATTTTCTATCTTAGGTAGCATAAGAGAAAGTGGGGTGGGCTTATGTGGAGAATAAATCTTAAGCTGTATTGTTTCACCCGGTACACCAGGAATAGTATAAATATCAAACTGTACGGCTTCTTCTGCCAGCGCCAACTCAATCAACTCTATATCATACACCGCCTGCTTAGCACTAAATGTTGAAGTATACTTGATATCAAAAGCATTTGAGAAACGTTTATAACTTGCTTTTGCTGAATGCTTGCCTAGTTTGCGGGCCAACATCTCATATAAAGTGTCACTCCAAGCGCTAACCATTTGCCTAATTTGCTCTTCTAATTCCATAACATCATATGGAGGTATGTGCTGTGGTGTAGTTTGTAGCAACAGTTGCGTCCTAACTAACTGTGACTCATTAATCTGCACATATTGCTTGGAGACTGTGGCATTAAAAGACGCGCAAAGAAGCTTTTCTATAGCAATACGTAAATCGGTGCTAAAGCGATTACGCGGGAGAAATATAATACAGCTGATAAATTTCTCGGCTCTATCCTGCCGCACAAAAAGCCGCACTCGAGGAGTAAGCGACAGAGATACAATACCTGTGGCCGTTTCAAAGAGTTCGTCTTCTGACATTTGTAGCAGCTCTCCTCGTGGGAAGGCTTCTAGCGCAGTCACCAATTCTTTACAGTTATGGCTGCTTTCAGGATATCCATAACTTTTTATTACGTTCTTAATCTTAATGCGTATCAATGGAATAGTAAGTACGCTCTGGTAATATACTGTGGATGCAAACAGTCCAAGAAAATTGTAGGCACCTATACATTGGCCACTTTGATCAAATTTTTTGATTACTATCCAATCCATATGTGTTAATCGGTGTACGACCGAGCGCGAATCCCATTTTCTAATAAACATGACCGCATCATCTAAGTATTGGCTGTCTATAGCGATAGGTTCAATAGAGTATAGCTTACTGCTGACAATGCCTTTGATACTTTCTTGGACTGAGACTAGGTGATCATGCTTACGCACAGATTCAAAATAACCTAGGAAAATAAAATTATTCGCAGCAAGCCAGTCTAGAAACTCCTTAATTTCAGTATGTGGGGGCTGCTGTGTATCTCCTAAAAGCTTGGAAACTGCTACCATAGCCCCACGCATGGGCAGCCAATCTTGTACGCTTAGGTCTACGCATTCCAAGACTTCATAAATCCGCTTCTCAAGCTGCTTACATTGCTCATCATCGAGCCATTTGGATATATAAAATTGCATCACTGCTTCTTTATTTGGTGTGGGCTCTTCTGATAAACTAATAAAGGTATGGTCTGATGCTCTTTTAACATTGAGTGCTGGATGCACGATGAGCTGTATTTCAAAATATTGCTGCTTAAGCTCATTGCTTAATGATTCTACTAAGAATGGCACGTCAGTATGGATTACCTGTAGCACTATATCATCTGGGTTGTTTTGATCTTTTAACAATGCCACCCGAGCAGTTTGTTTAGGCATACGTAATAACGTTAGCGTAGACTGTGCCGCAGTAAATAGCCAATCTGGCTCTAAAGACGCCAAGTCATCATAAGGCAATTCGCGAAACAACTGATGAATAAACTTCTGTAACACAGGATCCTGTGTACGTGAGCTTAATCTATTAATAAACTCTTGATGCCTGACTTCTTTCATGGGCCGCTCTTGTAATATATTATGTTATTAAGTTCTACTTATGCAATTGGAGCACTCTTCTATCATAAAATGCAGCAATAGCATAGCCATTAGATAACTTACTTTTAGTCTATATTAAATATGTTAAAAAATCTATACGGACATGTGTTAGAACAAAAGTTAAGCTTACTAGCTTATACCTAAGCTTGGTAAATAAGTTCACAGCAAGAATTTTTGAGGAATTTTGATATATCTTTGAGACGCCTATATTCAATATGCTGGCGCGAAAATGGTAGGTTAAAATTACCAACCCACTTGACTCTGATTACAGAGGCTCGGGTTATCACTAAAGTAAAACGCAGCAACTGCTTTATCCCAGCTCTGATAGTGCCCCTCCAAAAAACCCCCTCCTCTATTATTTAGTTCAGCTCTCTGGGAGCTACCTAATTGGCGCAAGATCAGCGATGAGGCAGCAATGATCTGAAGCGAACTGGCGTTTTTCCGGAGCCTTTATCTTGCCAAAAAAATTGAGCAAACGAGCGTGGCCTTTATCGTCTACTTCATATTCTACAGGGGTGCTCTTAGAATTCCCAATTAAGTATTGCTTTCCTTTATAAAATATTAAGTCCAATGTCTTAGGATCAAATCTTTCTGAATTAGCGTCGTATTGCGCTTTGAACTTATCGGGGTTATAGCCTAGAAAGGTGCTGCATAACCCAACATGCTTCCCACACAATCTAGTATCTGATGCTGTACTTTCTTTTTTGAAGGTATTATACCATTTGTTTCCAGACTCTCCTTTACCGCTAAAACAATTCCTATCGCCCATATAAATAATGTCCGACACATTGTGCTGAATGCTATACTGTTCAAGTGATTTTACTTCTACTTTGCCAGAATTAATCAATGCCTCATCGCTAAGATGATCGTAATGTGTATTGGATACGATAAATTTTTTCCCATCTAATTTACTCGAAAAAACGCCGCAGGTTATAATACGAGGCCTCGATGCCCCCCAATCTTTTGATATTTGTTGTGGAGTAGAAGACAACCAAAATACTTTTGAATCAAGACAGTCGATTAGCTCTTTATTATATAAAATAGGAACAATTTCGCCCACATATTCATTTTCTGCAATATCGTGAAGGGCGTGACCAGTGTGCGAAGCGAATCCGATCATGCCAAAATTGCTTAAGCTTTCCCTAAACAAATGAAATTGTTCTACGCTTACTTCTTGCAGAGCCAAAATATCAATATTTAGCTTGGTGATTGCTTCAATAATTAAGCTTTTTCTAAATGCCCAGCTGAGGTGATAACTTTCTTGGGGATCATTTTTTGTAAATGTATACAAATGGCTCAACGAAATGTTATAGGTTGCCACACGTAAGGTAGTGCTATCCTTTTGAAGTAAAGGCCCGTCCTCTCCTACCAGATTTTGCAATTCATGCTTCTCAATATTATCTTCTTCCCCATCATTATGAGTATTGATTAAGGGAAAAGTAGAATTTGAGTGATTATCAACAGCTTCCTGTAATTTCATAAAACTCCATGATATAATAGATATGAAAAGCAAGTTAGCCTGGCGGCAACCACCCCCCTTCCATAGCACGTGTAGTATAAAGGCTAAAAATTGTCAATGACTCTTTTGCTAAAAATGGGTTTTATCCAGGTCTAAACATGAGTTTTGGTTGTTTCTCAACTTTATCCTAAGGTAACTTGAGAATGAGGTAGAATGAGGGTTGTGGTTTTTTGATACGCTACATTTTGGTTTTATGTTGGAAGCGTTTAAGTTATATATTTCTTTTGGAGAATCGGTAGTTAAGCCAAACGATTCTCCATTAATGTTGAATATTACTTTCGACCCTTCAATGCCCGTATTAGCTCCATGCGGACCAATGGTTCGCCATCTAGTAATTTAGTAATATATCGTCTCATTTC
>JANPII010000012.1:0-2983 GCA_031424915.1 Pseudomonadota bacterium | reverse complement strand
CGAGGTTTAAAGCCTCTACAATTTTGACACGTGCATCTTCTTTAGATAAAGACGCCGCTACTGCATATTCATCGATGAGTCGATCTAACGCAGCTTCATAAATAACCCGTTCACTATAAGAACGCTCAGGGTCGTCCACATTTTTATGTAGGTCCCGCAAGACCTCAGCAATCGCCACAGGATTACCTGAGTTGATCTTAGTTTCATACTCCTGGGCACGCTTACTCCACATACGCTTGGCTACCTTAGGTGCTCCTTGCAGCGTCTCTAATGCGCGATCGAATTCTGTAGTAGTGCTCAGATGTCGCAAGCCAGCTTTAGCAACTCGAGTCTTTGGCACCCGCAATGTCATTTTATCTTCAGCAAAAGAGATTACATAAAGTTGCATAGGAATGCCACCAATGATTTGCGTCTCCTCAGCAGTGATAGTACCAACACCATGCGCCGGATATACAACCGCATCCCCTACGTTAAAATCACCATACCCTCTAGGCTTTGCCATGATTCCCTCAATTTATACACTTGAACTCAGCAATTATATCACAGTCTAATATAAAAGGGAAGTAGTAATGCTCTTGATACAGTAATAATTTTGCTGGATTGCTCTATTTACCAATTGCAAAGCATATTCGAAAGTATATGCATCTGTTCCAAAGATAAAAATTTTTACCGCTGAGGCGCAGGTTCTTGGTCCGCACCCTTTAGTTTATACTTCTCACGCAAATTCCCTGTTGGTAGTACACATACATCGTTAACCACCTCAGCAATTTTTCCAGTATCATGCCATATTGATGGGGGGCATGAGCTGAGTGCAGCGACAAGTTTGGCATGTAGCTCTGAACCAATATGATAGTTAAAGCTTTCTATGTGTGGGACCAGGGCGTTAAATATTGCTGAGCTGGTTTGGCTAGCAGCAATACCGCTCTTTAGTGCCGCTAATGTTGGGGTCTCAGTGACTGATGAAGCAAAGTTAGAAAAAGCATCTTTAAAGAGGCCACTTTTGAAGAGGCTGACCGCGATATCTATACTAGGCTGACACTTTATACTATTGTACCAACGTATTACTGTCCTTTGAGCAATAAAATTAGCCGCAAGTTGGATATAGGGTATAGCTTCCTGTATTGCTTGATGTCTAGCTATCTTTTCTAAGCAATTCCATTCAGCGTCTACTTCTGTTGATGGTTGCAAGCCTAGGTTTGGATATTGCCTACAGGCAGTGCTTGTAATAAGCAGGTTATGCCGGTTGACAGCGCCCTCCACATTTATTGTTTGGTGTATTTTTGCATGAGGGGCAGGCTGTGCATATGGCAAATATGAGCAAATTAGAGTATAGATCTCAAATGGAGTATAGATCTCAAATAGAAACGCCCGCCTTAAAACTTGATAAATCGAGTTATAGTAGGCAATATAATCAATAGCATATTGCTGGAAATTATTATATAGTCTATGATTTAGTATATAATACCGACTCTCAGCTAAAACAGTACAAGGAGCGACGAGCGACGTGTAGTAAAATCTACATGAGCGAGGAGCGACGTGTAGTAAAATCTACATGAGCGAGGAGCGACGTGTAGTAAAATCTACATGAGCGAGGAGCGACGCTGTAATCTTTTAGCTGAGAGTTGGTATAATCCGTCATAGCAAGAAATTTTATGATATGAATGCCTGCCAGAGTAAGGTCCTTTATAGCTTGCTCCTGAGGATCTGCGGCCCAGACTTGAACTGCTGAATTACAAGTGTGAGCAGGATATTCATACATCAATCTCCAAGTTTAGGACAAGATTAAGTTCCATGCGTTAAGTATTTCTTGCTCTTTATATTCCTTAAGATCATAACCTATAACCAACATAGCTTGACCATCCACAACGAAGTCATGAAAGGCCTGTGGCAGTAAATCAAGAAGCTTAGCTCTAAGATTTGCTTTTTCTGTTATCCGTAGCATTAATTCTGCATTAGGTGATAGTAATGTCCACTTCCAACATTCTTCATTAAATGTATCTATATCAGAATGGGTCTCTAATGCTTGTAAGTAGGCAACTTTAAACTTGTCTACTTCCCTTTCGAATAGCAGTAATAATGCCAGAAGTTATTCCTTGATTATTGAGCCGTGCAAAAATAGCTTTGCAGGTGGCTTTAGATATTGTTTTTAATTTTAGATTCCTCTGATTTTATGATAAATGTGCCTGAAATATTAATGCTAGCGGGCGACATGTGCAATAAACTGGCTTACAAGGTTATGGAGCTGTTGAAAGCGCTTCTCATCTTTCAGTTTTCCATTTTCATCAAACTCACCATAAGCACTAGGTAATCCCATCATAGTAGGAAACACATGTACCCCTACTGCTTCAAAGGGTATGCGTGCGTGCCATAGGCCACGTACTCCCCCTAGCGCCCCAGGGGTGGCAGCAATCAGGAGCAGGTGTTTATCTGTAAGGGATACAGGTTTTTCTCGTGATAACCAATCAATGACATTTTTTAAGATTCCAGAAATGCTGCCATTATATTCTGGCGTAGAGATAATGAGTGCATCAGCAGCTTTAATTTTGTTTCCTAATTTGGTTGTAATTTCAGGAATGCCAGTATTAGCCTCGATATCTCCATCGTAATGAGGCATAGGGTAATCCTTAAGATCGAGGTATTCGCATTCCGCTCCCATTCCTTGAGCTATGCGCAAAGCTTCGCGCACAAATTTCTTATTACAGGAGTCATTGCGTAATGAGCCGGCAAAGCAAAGAAGTTTCATGATGTATCTCTCATTAAAGTGTTAAATTGCATTTCTTACATATGTATAGGCTTAAAAAAAGCTGCCATTGCCGCCTCCTTTACCGCTTCTGAGAAGCCAGGATGCGCATGACAAGTACGTGCTATATCCTCAGCAGCTGCTTTATATTCCATGCCCACAGTTAGCTCGGTAATTAGTTCACCAGCATGAGGGCCTATTATGTGTGCGCCTAATATCTGATCAGTCTTGGCTTCAGTTAAG
>JANPII010000011.1:0-13817 GCA_031424915.1 Pseudomonadota bacterium | reverse complement strand
GTTCATTGGAAGCAACATTAACTGATAATACGATGTTGGATTTCGGTCGTGGTGCCGTGCCTTTACTGCAGCATATGCAAATTGAACAGCTAGACTGGTCTTTTTATAATGTGGATATAGTTTTAGAATGCAGTGGTGCATTCACCAAACGGGCTAGTGCAGCTCAGCATATTGCACGTGGAGGAAAAAAAGTATTGATTTCAGCTCCGTGTGCTGATGCTGATGCTACTATCGTATATAAAGTTAACGATCATGCTCTTAGATCTGAATATCAGGTAATATCAGCTGCTTCCTGTACTACTAATTGCTTGGCTCCAATTGCAAAAGTGCTGCATGAGTCTTTTGGCATAGAGTCTGGCTTTATGACCACTGTACATGCTTATACTAATGACCAAAGGGTATTGGATGCAGTACATACTGACAAGCGGCGGGCGCGTGCTTGTGGACAGTCAATTATTCCTGCATCTACTGGCGCTGCAAGGTCTTTAGGATTGGTATTACCAGAGTTGGCAGGTAAGCTGGATGGAATGGCATTGCGGGTGCCAACCCCAAATGTATCTCTACTAGACTTAAAAGTATTACTGCAGAAGCAGGTGAATATAAAAGCCGTTCATGAAGCGCTAGAAGAGGCAGCTAATGGACCCATGCGCGGGGTTCTTACTCTATGCCACGAGGAGCTGGTATCTATAGACTTTAACCGCAATCCACACAGTGCCGTGGTTGATGCCACCCAGACTAGTGTATTAGGTGGGAATTTATGCCGTATCGCTGCTTGGTATGATAACGAATGGGGGTTTGCCAACCGCATGCTGGATGTAGCGCATATGTGGATGCAATAGAGCAAATAAATGCTGTAAAACATGTACTTCTTTATTTGGCGATTATGCAAAACATTGTAAATGACTAGCTATATACCAGGAAGCACCTTGCTCTGATAAATATATATATTTGACCTAGCTATTTTCCCTGGTTATAGATATCCCTTATAATTGTGAACAATATATTATAAACCATGATTTGCTGCAATTCTGCATCATCAAGTTTTGTGTAATTAATTGCTTAAGTTATGAATACGACTGCGAATGCTATAGGTTAGTGTTCCACCAGTGTCTCAGGGGTGTAATACCAAGTCTAGGAAATAACTATACACTTGAAGCCCTTGTGGTAATTTTACCATTTTCGCGCCAGTATGTTGACAATACAGGCGTCTCAAATGATAAGCCAAAATTCCTCAAAAATTTTCAAGTGTGCACTTATTTCCTAGATTTGGTATAACTTGAAGAGGACCACGAGGCCTAGAAAGTCCTACAAACTTGGTGCGCCCGAGAGGAGTCGAACCCCTAACCTTCAGATCCGTAGTCTGACGCTCTATCCAATTGAGCTACGGGCGCAAAATAAAAATGCCAACTGTTAAGAACCGGCTTGAAGGCCAAAGAAATTTAGCATTTACATGCTTATGATGTCAAGGGGGAATTGTTCCTATTTTCCAAAATAAGGTAGGTCTAATCTTCAAGCTATGTGCTCTTGTAATGTTTTGGTATTATAACTTTCTTTGGAAAGAGCATATAATATTTACCTTTTTGGTTCATAGAGCCAGCAAGCTCCTCGGCGCGCTGGCCACGTCCGAAGAATACATCAGCTCGTATTGCTCCTCGTATTGCCCCTCCTGTATCCTGTGCCATCATCAGGCGGTGATAGGCATGCGCATGAGGATGCTTAGTATGCGGCAATGTTGTTTCAATCCACACGGGTGCTCCATATGGGTATAGGCCATAATCAATGGCTATAGCGCGTTCTGGTACTAGTGCTACTCCTTGGGCGCCAATAGGGCTTTCGCCATGTATTTCTCGGAAAAAGACATACGACTCATTGCGTTCCATAATGTCTTTGCCAATTTTAGGGTGCTTATGCATCCATGCCATCATGTCGGTGGCGGACTTAATGCTATCTTTGCAATACTCTTTAAATAGTGGCCCAATAGCCACATATCCATGGCCGTTTTGCCCAGCATAAGCTAATTTCATATGCTTACCATCGGGTAGCTGGATAATGCCAGAGCCTTGGATGTGCATAAAGAAAAGGCGTGCTGCGTTATCTACCCAGGCGAGTTCTAAGCCTTTATAGGTTAAAGCTCCGCGGTTTATGGCACTACGGCTAATTTGATATGACCCTTTAATCGTATCAAGCTCCTTTGGTGGGCCATACACTGGGTATTTAAAGCGCTTAGTTTTCTTGCGACTTCCGTGTAGCAAAATCTCATAATAGCCTGTAAACTTACCGATATTTTCACCATTGTTATTACGTACTTCATAGGGTGTGAACCACTTTTCAAAGAAATGACGCGCCTGCTGGTTACTAAAAATAGCATGACTCATTGCCTCACGACATGGGTCTTGCCAATCTTGGGCCTTCCCACCTATACATGTTAGCTTACTAATAGGCCGAGCTTCATCATACTGTAAAAATACCTTGCAAGAGCGGCGGAAGGCAGTTAAGGCAGCAAGGTAATTATCATGTTGCCAACCTGATAGCTGTGAGAAAGCCACCGGTTGTAAATGAGTATCACGAGGAGGGGTCTTAACTTTGAGGGTGCCACATCCTGCCAATACTACACATAAACATAACGCATAAAATTTGTTTATAAATCGCTGTCTGCCACACACCATAAAGTCGTTCCTGAATCTAAAGATCTAGTGAATACCCATTTATGCTGTAACTTCTGCACTTTTTTAGTATCACCGGTAACTATGTTACCATTTTTATCTAGTATAGCATTAACTTGTTCGCTCTGAAATAGCACTGTTAAAACAGCTATGTTTTTTTCTGCAATTTGTGCATCTACAATTTCTGCTACGTCTATGCCTATAAATATACATTGATGGGTATACTGTTGTTGCACCAAATCTGCGAACCGCTGCATATATTTTTTGTGTAAGTCAGGTGTAAGTAAGGCTTGTAAGGTTTTAGTATCGCCTTTAGCAGCCGCGATAACTATCATTTCATAGGCCTTTTTAGCACCTGATAAGAATGTGTTAACATTAAAATTAGGGATGCTTTCTTGCAATACCTCATATACTTGGCGTACTTGAGGGCTCATAGAATTCTCTAAAAAAGCCAGAGCTTCTTCCTCTTTTTGGATTGCCTCTTCCTCTGCTCTAGTATGAAGCACTTCATAGGGGGCGCTAATAATACGATCGTTCTCACTGCCCACCTGACCCAGTGTGCGAGATAAACGCCAAATAACAGCTACTGCAATTGCTGCGAAAATAAAGATGTCTAACATAAACTACCCCCTAAATGCCTAACGTTCAAGCATAGTGCCATAAAGAAGAGGCATATGCAACTCCTCTTAATCAAGTTTAAGAAATAACTATACACTTGAAGCGGTGCCTTTTTGGTAATTTTACCATACGATTTTATGCGCCTTACATCATTAATATAATCCAAAATTAGCGTTCATAGTGGAAGATTGCCATGTTTTTTCCATGGTCTGGTTATTTCTTTACGTTCTAGCAAAGTAAGGGCGCGGCATATTCTCCATCTGCTGTTATATGGACGGATGATATCATCTATAAAGCCGCGAGCAGCTGCCACTGTTGGGTTGGAAAATTGCTCCTGATACTCTTTAATTTTTTCATCAAGGAGCTCCTGATCATTTGCATGCTCGCGATATAATACCGCGGCTGCGCCTTTGGCTCCCATTACTGCAATTTCGCTATTGGCCCACGCATAGTTAAGATCACCCCGCAGGTGTTTGGAGTTCATCACAATATATGCACCACCATAGGCTTTACGGATAATAAGAGTAATCTTTGGTACCGTGGCTTCAGCATAAGCATAGAGTAGCTTAGCCCCATGGCGAATGATACCAGCATGTTCTTGGTCAGTGCCAGGTAGGAAGCCAGGCACGTCCACAAGAGTTAAGATTGGAATGCTGAAAGCATCACAAAAACGCACAAAGCGTGCTGCTTTTACTGACGCATTTATATCAAGGCAGCCTGCTAAATAAAGAGGTTGATTTGCTATTATACCTACAGTCCGTCCCTCGAACCTAGCAAGGCCGGTGATTATGTTACGGCCAAATTCTGGCTTAAGCTCGAAGAAATCCCCTTCATCCACAATTTTATCTATCAGTTGCCGCATATTATATGGCTTGTTTGGGTTATCTGGCACCAATGTTTCTAGCGACATTTCCACCCTATCTGCAGGATCGTAGGTTGGGCGTACTGGTACTTTCTCGCGGTTAGATGAAGGTAGAAAGCTGATCAGGCGCCTGGTCTGTTCTAGGCAGTCAATATCATTATCAAAAACTATGTCCACCACCCCACTTTTGCCTCCATGCACTGAAGCACCTCCTAATTTTTCATGGGTGACTGTCTCATGTGTGACGGTTTTAACTACATCAGGGCCAGTGAGATACATGTATGAAGTATCACGTACCATCAAGGTAAAATCGGTCAGGGCAGGGGAATATACCGCTCCTCCTGCACAGGGGCCCATGACTAAAGAGATTTGTGGAATAACTCCTGATGCCTCAACATTTCGCTGAAATATTTCCCCATATGCTCCCAAAGAGTCTACTCCTTCTTGAATACGTGCGCCTCCAGAATCATTAATGGATATAAGAGGGGCGCCTAATTTCATCGCCATTTCTTGCACTTTATTGATCTTGCGGCCATTAGTTTCGCTTAGCGAACCACCTAAGACAGTAAAGTCTTGGCTATAGACGCATACCAGACGACCGTTAATAGTGCCATAGCCACATACTACACCATCTCCTGGAGTAGTTTTATTTTGCATATCAAAATGATTGCAGCGGTGTTCGACAAAAATATCGACCTCCTCAAAAGACCCAGTATCAAGCAGCACATCCAAACGTTCACGTGCCGTTAGCTTACCCTTATCGTGCTGCTGTTGGATTCGGTCACTTCCGCCACCGAAGTAAGCAGCTTTGCGTTTTTTTTCAATGATTTCGGCATTCTTGTTGATGGAAGCCATGGGGGTTCTCCTGCATGTTTAAAGAATAAAATTTTGTTTTACAAGCATACTCCTAATCTATTTTATGCAACATAATATCTACTGTGCCTAATTCTAGTGTTGCTGATATTTGGTACGTATTGCTACCAGATAAAGCAGCACCTTCTACTAGCTCAACACATAAAGTTTGCTCTTTAATATACCGATTCCAAACTTCTATAGAAGAGACAACTTTTGTATCCTCACTAACCAACGCTAGTCTAATCCGGTCCGTAATATGTAAGCCTGCGTCTTTCCGAGCTTGTTGTATAGCACGTACAATATCTCGGGCAATACCCTCAAGCAATAGCGCATCATCTACTTTCAAATCCAGGAGCACTAATGCATCATGCGTTGACAGCGGAGCCACACAGTCAGCAAACTCTGGCAAGGGCTCAAGCTTTAGCTCAAATTCTTGAGGCTCCAATTTTTCACCAGCAATTTCTACATGCCCATTAATCAAAGACCACTCTTTCGCACGGTTAGCAGCAATAATATCCTTAACCTTATGTGGTATGCGTTTACCTAATATTGGGAAGAGGATATGTAGCTTATATGAGGCATAATGTGTAAGCTCTGATTTATCAAGATTATGCCATTCCTTGACGTTAATTTCATCTAGTACCAGCTGCTGTAGCTCTTGTCCAAAGCCTGAGTCTGTGACTCCAATAAAAGTTACTTGGCTCAAAGGTTGGCGCACGCGTATACCAGCTTCATTACGTACTGAAAGCGCAGCATTGCAGGCATCGCGCACCCTCTCCATTTGAGCAATGAGTGCAGTATTAAGCTTGCCATCAAACTTTGGAAACTCTGCTAAATGTACGCTGGTGCTATTTTGGTAACCCGTTAGTCCCAAAAAGATTTCTTCTGTTACCATTGGTAACATGGGGGCTATCGCTCTACACATTATATGCAGCACTGTATATAATGTGTTATAGGCCATAATTTTATCTTGATCATGCCCAGACTTCCAGAAACGTTCACGGCAACGGCGTATATACCAGTTATTCAATATTTCAAAGAAGGCTTCTACACTTTGGGTGGCACTTGGGGTATCATAAGTATCCAAGCTATGCATAATGCGTTCTACTGTTTCTTGGCATTTTGCTAGGATATACATGTCCATTACATTGCTTGATTCTAAACTATAGTGTGCTTGGAGGTTATCTGCATTAGCATAAATAGTGAAGAAGTTATATGCATTCCAAATAGGTTTGATCACCAAACGTACTACCTCTTTTATGGCACGTGCTTCTTGGTCGATAACGATCTCATGACCACGCATTACTGGGGAGGCAATCATGTACCAGCGCAACGCGTCTGCACCAATACTATCAAATACTTGATTAGGATCGGCATAGTTTTTTAAGCGCTTTGATAGCTTTTGTCCTCCTTCGCCTAAGATCACTCCATGGCAGATGCAATTCAAAAACGGTGGACGATCAAATAGCGCAGTGGACAAAACCAGTAGCGTATAGAACCAGCCGCGAGTTTGAGCTACATATTCTACGATGAAATCCGCAGGAAAGTGTTGCTCAAACCAATCTTTATTCTCAAAGGGATAGTGCATCTGAGCATAGGGCATGGAGCCACTTTCAAACCAGCAATCTAGAACGTCTGGTACCCTACGCATCATTGACTTGCCAGTTGGGTCCTTGGGGTTTGGTCGAGTGAGGTTATCGATAAATGGCTTATGTAAATCTGTAATTTTAACCCCAAAAGCTTCCTCTAATGCTGCAATTGAGCCATATACTTCCATATGTGGGTATTCGGGGTTATCGCTACGCCATACAGGTATTGGGCAGCCCCAGAAGCGATTGCGCGAAATGGACCAGTCACGTGCATTTTCCAACCACTTGCCGAACATTCCATTTTTAATATGGCTTGGAATCCAGTTAATTTGCTGATTGTTTGCAATCATCTTGTCTTTGATGGCTGTCACCTCTAGGTACCACGATGGTACTGCTTTATATATTAGTGGAGTATCCGTACGCCAGCAGTGCGGATAGTTATGAATATATTGCTCTGTGCGTATCCAGCATTTTTGTTCTTTAAGACGTTTGATTATATCATCATTAGTATCAAAGACATGCGTATCTATGTAATCCACCACTGGGTAGACAAAGCGGCCACCTTCATCCACCGGACATACCACATCTATATCATGCTTCTGGCATAGCACATGGTCGTCCTCGCCAAAGCCGGGAGCCATGTGGACTATGCCAGTGCCATCTTCTATAGTAATAAAATCACCTGCTAATATGCAAAATGCATTAGGCTGATCAGCAAAATATGGAAATAGCGGCTCATAATGTAGCCCTACTAAATCTTTACCTTCAAAGCGGGCCACTATATCTTCTCCTAACTCTTGGGCATATTTTTGAGCCAAAGCTGAGGTAATGATGTATAATGTGTCGTGATGTGCCAAGGCAACGTATTCTAATTCACTACCTACCGCTAGGGCCAAGTTGGAAGGTAGAGTCCAGGGTGTAGTAGTCCATGCCACTACTTTATAAGCTCGATAGCCAGTAGGGAGTATAGAAGGACGCGCAGAGAGGGTAAAGGCAACTGTTACTGCCTTGCTGGTTTTTTCGCGGTAAGAATTATCCAGCCGTGTTTCAAAGTCTGATAGTGGAGTTTGGCAAGCCCAAGAGTAGGGCATTACTCTAGTGGATTCATATACCAAGCCTTTATCGTATAGGCTTTTAAAGGCCCACAACACACTTTCCATAAAACTTATGTCCATGGTCTTATAGTCATTCTCAAAGTCTACCCACCGACCTTGGCGGTTAACATAGTGTTCCCATTCTTTGGTATAACGTTGCACTGAGTTTTGGCAATGGGAATTGAATTTATCTACGCCGTATTCTTCAATTGCAAGGCGGCCAGAAATTCCCAATGTTTTTTCCGCCTCCATTTCTGCAGGCAGGCCATGACAATCCCAGCCAAAACGCCTTTCTACCTTGCGTCCACGCATGGTTTGATAACGTGCAAATAGGTCTTTAATGAATCCGGTTAGGAAATGCCCATAATGTGGTAAGCCGTTGGCAAAGGGTGGTCCATCATAAAATACGAATTCGCTATCTCCTCGTATAGATTGTTTGAAGGTTCCATCCTGCTGCCATTTTGCCAGAATACGTGCTTCAATCTCAGGGAAATTTGGATTAGCTTGGATATCTGGATAGTAATGGTCTTTAGCTTTATCAGACATATATGAACCTCAGGAGTGGTTTTATTTACAAGTCGCCTGAGTATACTGAGTCTAGCGGTCTAGAGCAAGAGGATTAGCAAATTTATACCTTCTTTCCTAGCCCTAAAAAGGAGCTAGTATATCTAACGCCTGTTTGCCATAACGCTCTTGCTGACGATCTGATAAGTTACCACGTCCACCATAAGAAACACGTGCCTCAGCAATTTGATCTAGAGTGACTGAGTTTTCTGCACTGATATCCTCTGGCCTGACTACTCCTTCGATAGTAACTTCACGCAGTTCATAATTTACCCGTATTTCTTGTGAGCCTCTAATTACTAAATTATTGCTTGGTAATATTTGTGTTACCATAGCTGCAACAGTAGTAGTAATTGCCTCTTTACGGTCAATTTTACCCTGGCCGTTACCTGTATCTTTAGAATTGACTGAAGCCAGGTTAGTTGGATCAAATCCACTAGGTAATATTTTCTGGGCTTCTTTTTCCAAACCAAATAGATGCGGCACTCCTAAGCTAGCGCTTCCACTGCGGCTTAAGTTTGTTTTGTTATCTAACTTAGCACTATCTTGGATATTAACTACTACCTTTAGTATATCACCTACAGATCGAGCCCGTTGATCACGAAAAAATCCGCGTGAGCCAGGATGCCATAAAGAATTGGCCTGCTGTTGGCGGGGAATAATGGGCGCTTTATTGTCTGCTGGTTTGTCATAGATGTTCTCATAAACCTTAACATCGTTGAATTCTGGCTCGCTACCAATTTTAGATAATCGTTCCATAACTAAGCAACCGGAAAGGGCAGGGCAGAGTAGTAGAAGTATTGTAATATGCTTTATATGGCTACTTCTCATCTGGCTGCCTCTACTGTGTCTTCATCGTGCACTGTAGCAGAAATAATTTTGTTACTGTCTATATTACGTACCCTAATCCTCTGACCTATAGAGCCAGCTTCTTGCGCCTCTCCATAGCTTTTGATACTAAGATCACCACGTACAAACTTTATTGTCACTTGCTTACCTTTGGTCACTGCAGTTTTTTGCTGCAAGTCTGTGTTGCGTATAGGATGATAGGGAGTGATGCGATGCCTAGCTTGCTGTCCTACTGCTTCTTCTGTGGTCAATATATGGTGCTTTCCTTGCTGCCGGGCCTGCCATTTTAACAATGCTATATCACCTTCTTCTATCATTTGTCCTTTTTCTATATGGTGCAGCGCCATAGGTAGCAGCACCGCCCGATCGTATGAGCCAACCATGTTATGCTCACCATCAGCAGCCATGACTTTGATTCTGGCAGTACGGCCGCTAGGTAGGCAATTCACCTCCAATAACTCTAGGTCACTTTGCCCCACTAATATTCGCTCTACATTGAGATTAAGAGCAACCTTCTCTAGGTGCTGCTGTTTAGCGATTTGTTCTTCAGCTGCTATAATAATTTCATCCATATTAGCAGCATTAGCTGAGGCGCACAGGGCTATGGCAAAATATAGCGATATAATTAGTTTTATTTTCATATAGCTTTAAGCCTTTACATCAATTGCTGTACGTAACATTTGATCTGCAGTTTGCACTACTTTTGAATTAGTTTCAAATGCTCTTTGAGCTATAATTAAAGAGGCTAACTGCTCTACTGCGCTACCATTTGATTCTTCAAGAAAAAATTGCTTAATCATACCTAATCCGTCGCTACCTGCAGGCCCTTGTAATACTGCTTCTCCATTAGGTGGTATCATATATAAGTTGTTGCCAATTGGGCTAAGCTGCTCCACGTTGAAGCGAGAAAGCTCTATAATACCTACCTCATTAAGGTTAGTCTGATTAGGTTGTTGTACTTGTACTCTACCGTCAGTAGTAATAGTGATGCTTAGCGCATCATCTGGTATGGTCATGGAGGGTTGTAGGACAAAACCATTAGAGTCAGTCAGCTCCCTTTGCGCATTTAGCTGTAGATGTCCATCTCGGCTATATCCATCCTCGCCACTTGGTAGAAGTACATGGTAAAAGCCAGGCCCATCAATTGCGATGGAGTATTGCGAATCAGAGGGTACCAACGCGCCTTGTTTAAAATTCTTATACACATTACGTACTGCTACACCAAGCCCAAAGCGCAAACCTGCTGGTAATGTGTCTCCATTATCAGATAGCACCGCCCCATTAGTCATTTTAATCTGATATCCAATATCTGCAAATGAAGCAATGTCCTCCTTATAGGCAGTAGTGCTGGTGTTGGCTATATTATGAGAGATAACGTTGATGTTATGCTCTTGAGCGGCCATTCCGGTTACTGCAATACTAAGTGCCAGTGTCATATTATTTCCTCATTATGATGATAGTTGTGCTAGCGACCGATAAGCAGTACGGTGCATATTGTGTGTGTCTTCTTGCAAACGTGCAATCATTCCCGCTTCTCTTTGTATGCTGATTAATAGCGCTAAATTAGCTACATGGCTGCCGTTGGCTTCCTCTAGGCCTCCTTGGATAATTTGGGCATCTTGAATTGGTATTCCTTCTACTTCTCCCTTAAAATAGCCCTCGGGAGTCTTGTTGAGCAGGCGTACTGTCTGGGGTGTAAATCCTATTACTCCAATTGAACCACGTTCCTCCTGCTTGACTATAATTGTGCCATTAGACAGAATAATAGGGTCGCTATCTTCTGCTTCCATCACTATTTCCTGGCCATCTGCAGACAAAACGGGATTATAATTAATATCTACCAATCGGTTATTCTGATCCAGCCTGAAGCTACCATTTTTAGTATAGCGTATACCTTGTGGAGTATTTACCATAAAGAAGCCCTGCTCACCATTATGCGATGTGATGGCCAAATCCCAATCACGGTAGGTCATTTTAATGGAACCTGCGCTCCAGTCTGGTCCAGTCATCGTGCTTTTTGGAAAAACTAGGTGATCTCCCTTATCGGTAGTCATCTTCTTTGTAGTAATTAGGAAATCTTGTTTCGATCCCGCGGCAGTCTGTGCAATGTTATTGGCTATGATATCTAAATGCTCAAAATCCATCATCTGACGGCTCAGTATTAAGTAACCGGCGTTCTCCATATATTCCTTTGGTATATTGATTTATATCCTATGCTGGTATATGCAGCAAATACTGTGCCAGTTTTGAGAGAGTGTTATACCAAATCTAAGAAATAACTATACACTTGAAGCGGCCTATTTGGTAATTTTAACATACCATTTTCGCGCAAGTATTTGAATACAGGCGTCTCAAATGATAAGCCAAAATTTCTCAAAAATTCTTGCTTCGAGTGTGCACTTATTTCCTAGATTTAGTATTACTTCTGGATTTCTTTATCTTGAGGGTGAGCTTTATCTTTATCAGCAAGTTGTTGAGTATGTGGGCCTACAACTGGATTTGGGTCAGCCAGTGACGTGAACGGACACTTATTTCATATTGTCCAAAAGAGCAAATAAGCTTGCGTGGTCTACAAAGTGGTGATCTGCGGCTTTACGTAGGGGCAGCTCGTGCTCCATTGTAGCTTGGCCAAAGAGTATAGCAACGCAGCCGAAGTTACGGGCACAATCAATGTCTACTACTGTATCGCCAATAAGCCATACGTTTTGCGGTTCATACTCAGGAAGATCAGACAAGGCAAGGTGCATAACATCGGTGGATGGCTTATCGTGTGCTGCATCAGTAGAGCCTACTACTTTATTGAAATATGGTTGCCAGTTTAGTTTCTCAATTTCTTGGCGCAAAATAGCGCTGTTTTTGTTGCTAACAATACCTGTGTAAATGTCCATTTCCTGAAGCCGAGACAACACTTGCTCTGCTTGAGGCAGGGGATATAAGTGTACTAAATGTAGTTCCTTATAATGTTGATAGAAGAGCTTAGCAGCTTCTTCCCAATGCGGACCAAATACTTTCGGGAAAGAGTCACGTAAAGAATAGTGGCTACGACGCTGCACCTCTTCTTTGGTCAATTGCTCTTTCTCATAATGTTGGAGAGTGGCATTAAGCGCGCTATGCAAGCAGTCCCATGATTCTACTAAGGTATTATCCCAATCAAAAAGTACGGCAGTAGGTGGGGTTAACAACATATTGATAATTTAGGGCTTAAGATTAGTTTCCACCCATGCTATATTCCCATCTTTACGGTAATACACCATATTAACATCGCCAGTATTTATGTTAATAAAGAGCATAGATGGCAGGGAAAGCATATCCATACTTCTGACAGCATCACTAACGCTAAGGCGCTCTACCTTCATTGGATGCTCTGATATAATGGCGGGGTTATTGCCTTCAACATAGTCATCGTCATTCTGGTCTAGAAGCGGTGAAAAAATACGTTTCATAGCATTACTGCCTTCACGGTGCCTTTTATGTATGTCATGTAATTTGTCTTTATAACGCCGTAGTTGCTTTTCTACTTTCGCAACAGCTACGTCAACGCTGTGGTAAGCATCAGTGTCCTCGGCTTCGCCACGTATTAAAATTCCTGTACCCGTACCTTCGTTAACAGTAACATCAGTGTGAAAAAAATGGCCGTGTTTTGATATAGTAACATGTGAATGAACAGCTTCTTGAAAATATCGTGCAATTCGGTTTTTCATTTCAACTTCAACGTGTTTCTTCAATGATTCACCAATATTTAAATGCTTACCTGAAATTATTATATCCATGCTCACCTCCTATAGATAGTGTATGATTCTTTCCCTATCTTAATACAACTATAATCTTGTTGTCGCAAGAAAATGTTTTATAATACGACTTGTTTATATCGCATATTCTGAAGTAGTAGCACAGATCTGATACCAACTACGTTCCGCCTTACTATTCTCCCACCCACAGATGTATAGCTCGTCTTCTGCTCGTGTCATGGCTACATAAAGCAGGCGACGGCTTTCTGCCTCACGCTGTTGTTTATCCCATGCGCGTACCTTGAAGGTAGCCTTATCCACTTCTTCTGAGGCAAAATTAAGGTATGGCTCGCAACCCTTATACCATAATATACGTTCAAATGGCTGATGTTCAGAAGACGCAGCATCTCCCATAATTACTACTGGCGCTTGCAAGCCCTTAGCGGAATGTATAGTCATGATACGTACTCCGCTGCTGGATTGTGATACACCTCCTTGTACTTCAAGAGCGCTATTGCTCAACCATTGAACGAAGTGCCGCCACTGACCTATTCTACCAGGCTGTTCAAAGGTTAGCACCGCCTCTAAAAACCGACGTAACACTTGTTCAGCATTGGCTCCAAAACGTTTGGTAAAGCTTGCGCTCATTCCTTCTTCTTCTAAGAGCCAATAATAAAACTCCAATATGCTTTGACTTTTGCTGCGTTGGCGCCAATGCAGCAGCTGATCAGCAATTATAGGTTCTTTTTCTTGCACTCGCTCCCATAAGTTCTGCTTGCCTCGTCCTATCGCTAGGTTATACAGCCGTGTCTCATCCACCTCATGTAAGGGCGACTTAAGTAAGCCCGCTAGGTTCAGCTCATCTTCAGGTAGTAAGAAAAAGCGGGCTAATGCTAGCAAGTCCTGAACTATAAGGTGGGTGTTGATTTGGTATCTATCAAGATCACATACTGGCACTCCACAGTGACGTAATGCATGAAGCAAGTGGCCTGCTG
>JANPII010000010.1:0-10683 GCA_031424915.1 Pseudomonadota bacterium | reverse complement strand
GGCAGTCCATCTGCCAATAGGGCCATACAGATCATCCATAATTTCACTCAGACTAATAAATGACTTGAATTGCTCTATATTCCTGGCAAAAACCCACATTTTAAAAGTCCAACCAAGTGGTAAAGCTAAGATGGATATTGCAAATAGGACTCCTATATCTCGCATCTTTTCTAAAGTACCGAAGGTAGCGCCAGCCCCTAAGTGGGTAGCATAAATAGTGGCTACTAATACAAAGGTAGATATCTGCCCATTGCCCACAGCGAAGTCTCGTATGTTTTTAATAGTGCCAGATTTACGGAAGCCTACATATATGCATAAAAGCATATAAAAACCGATGATCATCACATCTAGTAGGGCAAGTTTGCCACATGGTTGTGATAAGAAACTTACAATAGCCATTCCATACCTTCTTGTAAAATTTTAAGTTTTGCTAATTATAGTCTTAATTCTCAAGAAGAACAAGATGAAATATATTATTTATATGTTATATTAAAACTTAAAAAATTAGAGAGTGCCTTTAGGGCAGGGTTATCCTAAAGGGTAGTGCGCTATTCCCAGAGTGTAGTATTAAGGGGTTTTAAAATTAAATTTAATTCACAGGCTTGCTGAGAGTCCTACAGGGTGCTATAAGCAAGACATTCGTCCCTTACGTTACGGATATCGCAATATGTTAATTTTCAGATCAATATATTCCCTGACCAGGCTATACTACAATTCTACCACTACTCTTACGGCAAAATGTGGTAAAGAGGTACGAAATCTATTATCAGGCCCAAACAATCACCTCGGCAGAGTCCTAATGGGAATTTTACTAGCCCTTGGGATGGCACTTTTTGTTCCTGTGTTATTAATAATGCCCCCTATTATGTGTCTTCTAGCAGCCCCAATAACTGTACCTACCTGTGTTATTGCTATTATAGCCAATATATTAAATTTTTTATATAGGACAGTAATTGCACCCCTAATCCAAGGATTTTTCAGTATCCCCGTCATTCAGGACATTATTACTGCACCTGCGCGATACCTGTATAATAGCAATGTTTTAGGCAGGGGCTGGAAGAATTTTCTTGAACAACCCCAAACTTGGATGGGTTCGCTATGTCATAATTTCATATTATGCTTCTTGCTTGCGCTTCCGGAATATTATTGGCTCAGTCACTTAGCTATGCCAACATTTAGCCCAATGGATTGGTGCCTACATATATTACTTGTAGATAGCGCTATAGGTGTAGCGATGCAATTTTCTCCCACGCTGCGTTTTCAAGAACGCTTAGGCCGTAACGAAGATCATGCAGTAATTATGGGTGCCATCAATGGTGTATTATGTGGTGTTACGCAGGGGTTACTAGGCTACGGACTTTTCTCCACTGCTTTAGGGTTAGGACCCACAGGGATTATGACGGGGTGCGTCACAAATATGGTATGTGCGAAGGTGATACAAACTATACTAGAATTTTGCTGCAGCCACTCTATTTGGCGAAACGATGCTGCATATCAAGCAGCACCATAAACTCTTGATTCATCACTATTTACAGATTATGCCATATCCTATAGCATATACTTATATTCAGAAGGTAGTGTGCATAATGGTTGATTCAATTTTAGGAATATTTGCGCTAGTACTAGGACTGTTTTTTGGCAATTTTGGCACGTCATTTTATTATCGGATTGCCAACGGCGTTCCTATTAATGGCTTAGAATCCTGGCGTGGTACTCCACCTCATTGCGCAAGCTGTAAGCATCCTCTGCGATACTATGAGTATTTCCCAATATTTAACTGGTTTTCAGTACGTGGCAACTGCTGTAATTACTGCGGGATCAAGATAGATTCTATATACCATATATTTGAGCTAGGCACCGGAATTATGGCTTTAATTGCTTACTGTGCAATAGGCTTCACCAGTAGATATACAGCTATCTTGCTACTTGCAATTTTAGTAATGCTAGCTGGGTTCCTATTCTATCGCCAAGTAGCTTTGCCTGCAGCGATTACTATAGTCATGGGTTCTATAGGATTGCTCGATAATTGGTTATGCCATGATAGCACTATCTCCCATATTATAGCTTTAGCTTTATTTGGTATGCTGTTATTAGTTCGGCCGGTACGCAACACAAGTAGCCATAAAAAGCAAATGGATATAGTATATATATATGTGGAAATAGCTTGTATTATGGGAATATGGCTACCGCTTTACATTGCTTTCCCTTTAATCACCCTTATTTATTGCTTGCATAATCAACACTCATCACTTTACCGCTATTTATATTTTATTACCTTATTACCTACTTGGCTTTTTGCAATTCTATGAATTAAATAGGTGATACCAAATTTAGGAAATAACTATACACTTGAAGCTTGTCAAATTGCTTACTATATGATAAAATCCGCGCCACAATAAGGATAAAATTAAGGTTTGCATGAAGAATCCAAGTCTTTATTACCCCCCCTTTGACATTGCTAGCGCTATGTCTTTTACCTCCTATGCAGCTATAGGAGCATTAATTGCAGCAAATGTGCCCTTATGGCAAGCTGGTACCTTCTTCCTCCTTCCCTATACATTACACCGCCTAGCCTTGGTAGGCGCTAAAAAACTTGATGAAAATCTTGATAAAAAAGTGCCTGAGGAAGATAAAAAACTTCTCATAGACAAGCCAATAACAAGGCTAGTAAAGGCATTTAACCCTACCTGGCCTTTCTTTGCTGCTTTTTTAACCCCATGCGTTGCAAGTGCGCTGACTCCACTGCTTGCTCCGCTTGCGCCATATCTATTTGACAATGCTGCAAAACGCATAGCAATAGTCCTCACACGTGGGGTGATGTATACAGTATTTATCGAAAATACTGATTATGTAGGGCGCCAATATCTCGGCCTACCAATTGAAGGGCGTAAAAAACAAGCTGATATATGGCAAAATGAGGTCCTCTTATCCTTCTTGGTCTATTCCATAATACAAGCATTGCAACCAAGCTGCGGGGTGTTCATTGCTGGCACAACTGCACGCACTTTGCGTACTTTACTTGTGCCCAGCGCAAAAACTGCGGAACAAAGCGCTCACACCCGTATTACCGACGCTCTAATGCGTGGATTATCATTCGGTATTATATACACCATTACTACCCATATAAGAGCAGCAGTCTTTACATACCTAGAAGCGGAATTAGCAGGTAGTGCATTTGCCGCTATGTGCGCACAACACTCCTTGTCCTTTACTCTACTATCAACATTTATAGCCGATTATGTGTACGTGGTCAGCAGAGATGTGACGGAGCTACTATTAGCTCAATTAGTATTTGATCCAAAAGCCATCTTCAAGGAAGAGTATAGCAGCTTACTAAATAGCTTGCCTATCAAAGACTTAGGACGTACCTGGGAAAGTGAAGAACCAAGCATAGGCTAGACACAAGCTCTAAAGGTATGCAGCGCTCAGTAGTAGCTTTCTTGCAACATATTATATAAAGAAATAGCAATATGTTGTAGTAAGCTTGCATGTAGGATCCCATATTGAGAGAATCGTGATTATGGTATGCCGTAAGTGGCGTTTGATAACAACCAACATTCAGAGAATAAACATGAGCAAAAAACTTATACTTGCTACCGCATTGGTTACCGGATTTGCAAGTTCAGCTTTAGGGAGCAACCCCATATTAACACTTAGTGGCACAATTGACACACAATATGGATTTAATTTCGAAAAGAGTGAGTTTCGCACTGAAAGACCATTAGCATCCCAAGGTGAGGGAGGGCCCTTCCCCCCCGTTTACTTGCGTCAGCATGCATTAGTAAACAGCACTAAAATTGTGCTTCGTGTTGATGGACAAACAGATTATGGCCATAAGTATGGCGGCTTAATCAAGTTAAATGCTGATACTTCAAGTGATAAGTTTGGTGATAACTACAATGCAAAGCAGACTATGGCCTATTTTGAAGGTAAGTTCGGTCGCTTCGAGGCTGGTAGCTATACTGGCGCTAGCCATGCTCTTAGTATAAATACCGAGCATCTTGCAAAAGGCACAGGGGGTGTACATGGAGACTGGTGGCTATGGATTAACCCACTAGATGGTAATAATAATTATGTATCTGGTACAAGTGGAGGGTTCATGCCTCTGGCTACTCTTTACACCAACAACATAAGTCTAGTAGGCGCCAAGAGCGTAAATGCCTCCAAGCTCAACTACTTCACCCCTGTGTTCCATGGTTGGAGCGCAGGCGTTAGTTATGTTCCTGATTTAGAATCTTATGGTACTATCAGTGAAGCTGGTAGCATTACCAAAGCCACCAGTGGTACTTATGGAATGTATCGCGACATCTTTGAAGGTGGCATACACTATGCTGGCAAGATGAATTATTTCGGCTTCAAAGCTGGCTTAGTTGGACAAACTGGCACTGGTAAGGCAGTTTATTCTACGCCATACGCAAGATTAAAGGCGTGGGAAGTAGGTGCGGCGTTAAAGTACATTAATATAACCTTTGCTGCAGCTTATGGTGATCATGACAAATCTGGTCAGCCTAGGGATACTGTAGGGCCAAGAAGCAGGTACTGGAATGCTGGAGTTTCTTATGAACAAGGACCATTTGGGCTAAGCTTGACCCATGCTAATACTAAGCGTGGTATTAATGATAGTAATGGATCAGGGAGATTCAAGATTACAGCATTAGGTGGTGATTACTACCTTGCTCGCGGCATTAAATTATATGGCGATATCGCTTATTTCAAAGAAGAAAGAAAGGGCATCCCCCTTAAAAATAAAGGTACCTTACTTTTAATAGGCTCTAAGTTAAATTTCTAGTACCTTGTGTCTCTTAAAAAGGCCAGCATAAGCTGGCCTTTTTTACTCCGTATCTTTTTTGCAACACTTCAGCATAAAGAAACATTAATATATAAATAATCAGTTGCACGTGGGGCGTAGCAGTGGTGTGATACTAGGAGTAAGGTACGCCTTAATTGGTGGCTTATAGTAACTTAACAGAGGAAATAATATGAGTAAAAAACTTATACTTGCCGCTACATTTATTACCGGATTTGCAAGCTCAGCTTTGGCTGCTGCTAACAATCCAGTAGTAACGCTTGGTGGCACGCTTGATACACAATACGGCATCTTGTCTGAAAAAAGCGAGTTCCGTCACGAGTATCCAGCTGGCACTGAAGGTGACTCTTATCGTCGTCGTGACCATGCTTTAGTGAATGATACTAAGGTTTTGGTGCGTGTTGATGGGAAAACAGATTACGGCCATAAATATGGTGGTTTGATCAAACTTAATGCTGACACTTCAGATGATAAGTTTGGCGATGAGTATAATGCACAGCAGACGATGGCTTACCTTGAAGGTGTATACGGTCGTTTTGAAGCTGGTAGCTATACTGGCGCTAGCCATGCACTACATGTAAACACCGAGCATCTTGCAAAAGCCACAGGTGGCGTACATGGTGACTGGTGGTTGTGGATCAACCCACTAGATGGTAATAATGATGATGTATCTGGTGCATATGGCGCATTTATGCCTTTGGCTACTCTTTACACCAATAACGTAAGCGTAGTAGGTATTAAGAGCGTAAATGCTTCTAAAATCAACTACTTCACTCCTGTATTTCAAGGTTGGAGCGCAGGTGTAAGTTATGTGCCTGATCTAGAGTCTTATGGTACTATCAATAATGCTAGCTATGTGTATAAAACTGAGGGAGATGATCAAGGAATGTTCCGTGATATCTTCGAAGGTGGTATACACTACGCTGGTAAAATGAATCACTTTGGTTTCAAAGCTGCTTTAGTTGGCCAAACCGGTAATGCTAAAAGGTTTAGTTCTTCTACATATAAGAGACTGCGTGCTTGGGAAGCTGGTGTTGCTATGCAGTATATGAACTTAATGTTCGCTGGTGCTTATGGTGATCATGGTAAATCTGGCCAAGTTAGGAATACTGTAGGTACAAAAAGCAGATACTGGAACGTTGGTGCTTCTTATGAGCATGGACCATTTGGAGTAAGCTTAACCTATGCTGATACTAAGCGTGGTGTTAATGACAGTGGTAACGAATCAGGTAAATTCCAAGTTGCAGCATTAGGTGGTGATTTCCATCTTGCTCGCGGCGTTAAATTATATGGTGACGTAACCCACTTCAGCGAGAAAAGAAAAGGCATTGCTCTTAAGAACAGGAGCACTGTAGTCTTAGTTGGTTCTAAATTGAACTTCTAAGACCTCATAGCTTTTGAAGAAAAGGCCGGCTTATGCCGGCCTTTTTGCTGAGGCTTCATCGGGGGTAAGAGCAACAATGGCCAAGGCGTGCACCTCAGCTTTCAGCTCTTCAGATAGCACATCATACACCATACGGTGGCGGCTAATCTTACTGTGCCCTGAAAATGCATTAGAAACTATGGTGACATGAAAGTGCGTACTTTGCCCTTCACGCCAACCGGCATGCCCCTGGTGCTTATGTGATTCATCCACCACCTCCAAGTGCAGAGGCGCAAATGCGTTTTGCAATTTCTGCTTAATGTTCACTAACATTATATAATTTATCCCAATCTGGGGACTTAGTGTTACCTATCGCTAGTGCTGCAATCAAGGCGCTAATTAGAATCACACCGCCATAGGTACTACCTAGTATAATCTGCATATCAGTTGTAGCTAAAGCAGTTCCTGAAGCAGAAGCTATGGCTGGTACCGCAAATTCAGCTATTGCCATGGCGCCCACACCCACAACCGCTAAGCTGAGACCAGTGGCAAAACCACGAAGGGAACTGTTGCTTTTGGCACTGATGTAAAGACCTGTAGCTAAACTAATTGTGCATATAACTGCAGCAGTAGTAAACAAAGAGGAAGAGACCACTGTCTGCGCCATAGGCGCCACATGCATTCCATTTATCATAGCAGGTAAAGTGGTTTGTCCTAAAATAGAAGCTACTACTAATGGCACACTCAGTACTCCTGCTACCATTACAGCTGAAAAAACTTTGAAACGATTTGACATCAAAAATAACCTATACTTTATAATATTTGTTGTGCAGTATATCATATTTTAAATCTAAAGCCAAGCACGCAGTTCTACCTTGCCAATATTCTCTAAAAAGTGTACCTCTATGTCAGTAGAATAAAATATAAGGTACCCATGGTCGCACTACCACACTGGCCAATTCCTTACGGCAAGCAGCCTGCATCCACTAGCCTGGAACGCATGTGCCAGCTACTTGAGCGGCTTGATAACCCCCATCGTAAGCTGCCTCCTACTATTCATGTAGCTGGCACCAATGGCAAAGGCTCTACTATAGCTTTCTTACGCGCCATCTTTGAAGCTGCTGGATATACAGTACATCGTTATACTTCCCCACATCTACTACGATATAACGAACGTATTATGTTACGTGGTAAGGAAATAGATGACGCCGCCCTATTCCAATATATGGAAGAAACGCGCTTAGCAGCAGGTGAAATGCAGGTAACCTTCTTCGAAGGTACTACTGCTGCTGCCTTATTAGCTTTTGCCGCCACCCCTGCTGATGTACTTTTGCTTGAGACTGGTATGGGAGGGCGCTTAGATCCCACCAACGTAGTAGAGCAACCTATAATGAGTATTATCACTCCTATTGCTTATGATCATGTTGAATTTCTTGGCACTACCTTAACTTCTATTGCCCGCGAAAAAGCTGGCATTATTAAGCCTGGGGTACCATGTGTTATCAGCTGGCAATATGAGGAGGCATTAAATGCACTGCGTACTCGTTGTGAGGAAGTAGGAGCACCATATTTTGCTTGTCGAAAGCATTGGAATTTTGCTGCTACTGCAGATGGATTTATATTCGATGACGGTGAAGCTAGCATCGATCTGCCAAGGCCTAGCTTGGCCGGCAAACATCAGCTCATGAATGCAGCTACTGCAGTTGCAGCCATAGAGTGCATGCCACATTTTGAGTTTCGCTATAAAGATATTATCGCTGGATTAACCAACGCTGTATGGCCAGCTAGATTAGAGCGTATTGAACGGGGCGTTATCGCTGATATGCTGCCTTTGGGGTGGGAATTATGGCTAGATGGAGCACATAACCCGGCAGGCGCTGAAATGTTAGCATTAATGGCCAGCGAAGAATGGGCAGACCGTCCTTTATTCTTAATAAACGGAAGAACTAAAGGCCGTGATCTCCAGGGCTTCTTACAACCATTTGTCGGCAAGGTACAGGGGGTAGTTGCTGTGCCAGTGTTATGTGAGCCTAAAACCGAAGATCCCAATACTATCGCAGAAGTTGCAGTTGCACTTGGTCTACCAGTTATAGTATGTGGCTCTATACATGAAGCTGTGAAATACTGCCTAACGCAATGCTCGGGGCCTGCCCGAATTTTAACCACAGGCTCGCTATATTTAGCAGCTGATGTGCGTCTATCTACCTAATAGCGAGAATTAATAGAATTGAAATAGCATAAAGCTTGCGTCCTGATAAAATGTAAGATATAAGCTATTCACGTTCAATAAGAGGATTAACCTTGAATCATAAAGCACTCTACATAGCTGCTCTCCTTCGAATGTCCCAAAAAGACTAATCCATTATTTTTGCGCTTTTAGCGCCTTTCTGATTGCATTTGCCAATCAATTTCTGTAATTTTTTGGAGTATAACAATGCCGTGTGTTATAAGTTTTTTGCCTATCTTGTTATTTATTACTTTATTTGTAGGGAGCGGAGTTTATTTTACTCTTATTGGCATAGATCATGCTTTTTATCAGCTTTCCCCATTGGCTGCTATTATACCTGCAATAGCGCTTGGATGGTGGATACATAGGGGCAATACCGAAGAACGTATGCATTCATTTCTTGATGGAGTAAGGCACCGTGACATTATAACTATGTGCATTATCTTTTTATTAGCTGGAGCTTTTAGCTCTGTCACTAAAGCTATAGGAAGTGTTGATGCTACGGTTAACTTGTCACTATCATTAATACCACCACAATTCTTGCTTGTAGGCCTCTTTCTTACCTCTGCCTTTATTGCCACCTCTATAGGCACTTCAGTAGGAACAATTGCAACAATTGCGCCTATTGCCGCAGGTTTAAGTGCACAAGGTGCTTTCCCAGGAGCTTTAGGTGTTGCAACTGTAGTAGGTGGTGCAATGTTTGGTGACAATCTTTCTATTATTTCAGATACAACAATTGCTGCTGTGATGTCACAGGAAGCTAATATGAAGGCTAAGTTGAAGCTGAACGCTAAAATAGCTTCTATTGCCTCCATTATTACCATACTAATTCTTTTGTGGCACTCTGGCAACGCAGCATACATTGCTCCCAAAGATTACTCATTACTTCTTATAACTCCTTATTTACTTTTGATATTGCTTGCAGTATGGGGAATAAATGTATTTATTGCATTAGTTGTAAGCCTAGCTTTTGCAGGCATAGTAGGCTGTCTGGCCACAGGCTATGGTGTGCTTACATATAGCCAGGACATAGCCAAAGGGTTTGCAAGTGTGCAAGATATTATGTTACTTTCGATGATGGTTGGAGGACTTTCTGGGCTTGCAGGCAGAGGTTCAAAGCAACTTGCAGCACATCTTGCTGAATGGATTTCAAAATATGGAAGCCAAAAGATGGCGCAATTGGTTATTGCTCAGATTGTTTCTATTTTTGATATTTTACTAGCTTTTAACACTATAGCAATTATCTTTAGCGGGGAGATAGTGCGAGACCTAGCAAAAAAATATCATATACCACCTCACTATAGTGCTGCATGGCTAGACATCTTTTCTTGCGTCTTTCAAGGAATAATCCCCTATGGGGCGCAAATACTGCTAGCTAGCGCCATTGTAGGGGTGTCCCCGCTGAGTGTGACTCCGTATGTGTATTACTGTTACATACTGGGTATAGTTTCAGTGCTATATATTATGTGCCATAAAATTGAAAAACAGAGCTAAAACAGTAACTTCAGAAGAATGGATTTAATCCACTCTTCTGAGGCTACACACTGAGTACAAAAATATCTACAGGGTAGTATTGAGCTAATACATGTATATAATACCAAGTCTAGGAAATATCTATAGATCAGGAGAATATTATATGTTTGATCCACACGTCAGGTCATGGATAGATCCCACCCTAAACTACATTGGCAAGAAAGTAGCTTCTTACGGAATTTCAGCCAATGTTATAACAATAGCTGGTTTTGTTATAGGAGTAATGGCAATGCTATTAGTTGCTCTAGGGCAATATTCTCTTGCAGCTGTTATGTTTAGCTTAAATCGGTTGCTAGATGGTATAGACGGAGCTGTGGCTCGCCATACTCAACTAACTGACTTTGGCGGGTTTTTAGATATTGTCTGCGATTTTATTGTCTACTCTGGTATTGTATTTGCCTTTGGCTGGGCCAATCCAGAGCATCTCTTTTATGCTTCTTTCCTAATCTTTAGTTTCATTGGCCCTATTTCTTCTTTTCTTGCCTATGCAATTCTTGCCACAAAAAATCAAATGAATTGCATGCGCCGTGGAAAAAAGTCATTTTACCATCTGGGAGGTATTTGTGAAGGTACAGAAACTGCCTTCGTACTCTTGCTAATCTGTCTTATGCCTGACTTATTTAACCCTATATGCCTGATGTATGGTATCTTATGCTGGCTGACTACTATCGGACGAATTTACTGCGCATGGGTAGACTTTGGCTCTAGCAATGCTTGAGATGTTTGTATAGCACTGGCAAAATCGACAAAATC
>JANPII010000009.1:0-3410 GCA_031424915.1 Pseudomonadota bacterium | reverse complement strand
ACTAATGCTATACGCTCCTTGTTGCCCTTACCCTTAATAATAATGTGCGGTGATTCTCCTTCCATATTTTGCAATTGAATAAGCTTAATATTCAGCATCTCTGAGACACGCACTCCGCTTGCATACATCAACTCTAGCATTGCAGTCAAACGCAACCCTTCAGGTGTGACATCTTGATATGCACACTCAATCAAGCATAAGATCTCATCTTGTGCTAATGCTTTGGGGATAGATTGCTCACGCTTTGGTCTTTCAATATCCAATGTTGGATTATGCTCTGTTATACCATCGCTCAACAAAAAGCTAAAGAAATGACGAAACACAGAAATCTTACGCGCTATACTACGCGTGGAATACGCTCTTTTGCTTAACTCCTGGGTGTACCCCTGCAGTTGTTGCGTACTTACCTCTATGATAGAGGTGCCAACTATATGATGTGCAAGATGGTGTAGATCAGCGCTATAAGCCGCCAATGTGTTTACCGAGACTGCTTTTTCAGCAGCAAGCATCTCTAAAAATGCTTCGACGTACTGCTTATCCGCAGCTAACATTGTCTACCTCTATTTATCACTTGGTAGAGCAACTGCTTGAGAGCTGGCTACGCTTGAGCTAACCAATGGCATTTCTAGCAATTGCCGTTCTAATTCTAATTTTGGTGCTAGTAAAACCGCTATCCCTAGCATTATAAGTAGCAGCGGCAACAACATTTTATATATAACACTTCCAGACATAAACCCCCTATGTTGACTCTATGTCCGGAGTCTATACATAAAAAATCAGAACATACAAGTGGTTTATAGAACCATGTTCAAATTTTCTCCTCCCTGTAGAGGGGGCAAGCCCATAACACTGCGCTTTTCGTTGATAGTCATAAAGTTTGCATTTTGCACCTTATCCCATAGGGCCTCACGCTTACTAGATAGGGCCTGCACCCCTTCTACATCACATGTAAGCTGCAGATCCGACTCAAAATATGGTACCAACCAGTGATTTAAAGCTTCAATAGTATTATCCACCAATGGCAAAACTGTTTGTTCCCATAATGCAATCCGCGCTTCTGCTAGATTGCTATAAGTATTATCCCCTGGAATACCTAGTAGCTGAGGAGGCATACCGAATGCTAGTGCAACATCACGTGCTGCACTATGCTTAGAGTTAAGGAAATCCATATCACGAGGGGACATACTCATTTCTTGCCATTCCAGCCCTCCTTCTAAAAGCATAGGTCTCCCTGCATTGGCTGGCCCTGTAAACATCTCATCAACCATATTCTTCAGGCGTTGAAATTGCTCCTCGTTCATATGCCCCGGCTTGCCATCATTTCCCCGCAAGACCATAGCTCCACTAGGACGTGCGCCATTTTGCAGTAATGCCTGATTCCATGCTCCTGCTTGGTTATGCTGGTCAATACTGTAAGCTGCTGCTTCGATGGCAGATAATCCATACCAATCTGATAGCGGATGAAAATTTTTGATATGCAGGATATTACACTTTCCTGTATCAACTTGAGCATAATAATCAGTATGTCGGTTATCAATAGTATAGCGATAGCCGCAAGGAGTAAAGTTAAGCCCTGCTAATATAGTAACTCTGTCAGGTCGTAATGTCACCAATTCACATGGTGCTTGGCCATCTGGCCCTACTGCAAGTATATAAGCATTGCCACTGATAAGACGGTAGCTATAGATCTGCTCTAGCATTTCGCGGCCACTATATAATGGGTTGGGACGCTGTAATATTTGTAGTAAGGGGTGATTCTCTACTGGTACTCTTTTATGTTGGCTACCTCTAAATAATCGCACTGGCACGCTTGCTGCACTCTGGGCTATCATGGTAATGGCACGATAGGCAATCACGTTTTTAATATAGGCTTCACTGGCAAAGGCTTGATAATCACGCTCACTCCATACTGCCTTGCCTAGGCTGTAGAAATAAGCATTATCAAACTGGTAATGAGTAAGTTTATCGCCCAACCCACTCTTACGCTTAAGTAAATCACTAAAAAAGCCCCACATTTAAACCTCCATTGGTATTGTTTATAACGCGGAAGCTATAAGTAATGTGTGGGGTCCGGAAGGGTATTTGTAAAATAATATTTGCTTTAATTCATTGAAAGTATTCTCCAAAATTGTGTAATAATCTAATTTAGCTACTCTGTCGAGTTCTTCAACAAACTCTGCGCTAATTCTTAATGCTTCAGGATATGACCTAAAGTGGTTAGCAGGTCCCATACCCGGTAGGTGGCGCATAAAGGAATATGGATGTACCTTAGGTGTTAATTTTTCGAAGGCCGCCCCGAAGTCTATACGTACTAGCTTTTTCTCCCTGCTTTCTGCTCGAGTAACCACACCGATGTTGCCTGTATGTAAATCCCAATCCCCAATCAATAAAGAGGTGACCGCAACTTTTGCAAAATCCTTATATTGGCTTCTACCTTCTGCATCTATCTTCTTGAAAGCAGTCTCTATCGGCTCCCTATACAATACTCCTAGTGCCTTAGGACGATCTTTGGGCGGTATTTCCCCATTAGAAGTATATACATCTTTATATAGATACAACATATGTGTTTTTCTCAGTTTGTGCTTGGCCACATGGGGAGGCGAGTTCTACTTGCGCCCCATGTCCAGGTGCGGACTCTACAAATAGCTTTGCCCCTAGATACCTACAGAAAAAGGCTGGATAATAAATGCAACTGCACTATGATGGTAAAAATTTGTAAATATACTTGATTTATGTTGCAGTGCAGTGTAACCTAAGAGTGTAGGTTAGATAATATTAGAGGACTTTATGGCTATAATTGAGAATAATAAGGAAATTAAATCTGTTTACTTAATACTTCCAGATAAAAAAATCGAACTTCCAGTGATCACTGCCAGTGAGGGTCCCTCAGTTATAGATGTAACACAGCTATATAATGAAACTGGTATGTTTACCTACGATCCAGGGTTTATGTCCACTGCCTCATGTAATTCATCTATTACTTATATAGATGGAGATAAGGGCATTTTACAATATCGAGGGTACCCTATTGCTGAGCTAGCCGAGAAAAGCACTTTCTTAGAAGTATGCTACTTGCTTCTACATGGGGAGCTGCCAACACAAACTGAGTATAATGTTTTTACTGACGAAATTCGCAAACACACCATGGTCCATGAGCAAATGCATCGCCTATTTTGTGGCTTTCCTCGTAGCGCACACCCTATGGCTGCAATGGTTGGAGCTGTCGGCTCCTTATCTGCTTTTTATCATGAGCATTTAGATATACGTGATGAAATGCAACGCTCTACTGCTACGATTAAACTCATTGCGAAAGTTGCAACACTGGCAGCGATGACTTACAAATATTCCATTGGCCAACCATTTGTATACCCCGATAATAATTTAGAATATGGGGAAAACCTACTAAAAAT
>JANPII010000008.1:0-2807 GCA_031424915.1 Pseudomonadota bacterium | reverse complement strand
GTATATATAAAGTAAAAAATTTGTCGCAGCTGAGGCTTGCAATTCTACGCGAAACACAATATATTGATATCCAAGCTACAATGCATCAATAACCATATCATTTGGAGACCTTAGATATGCTTGCTAATCTACTTCAGTTTTTACATATAGCTCCATTAGCTGTTATTGCTCTGGCGCTTGTTTCATTTTTAATGCTACGGGCCCGTGGGACAGCAATGCAGATGGACAGTCTATTAGGCATACTTGTTACTTCATGTGCAGTTGGTATCCTTTCAGGCTCTGCTTTACATCATGATGCAGTTATACATATGTTTGATCCTTGCATCGGCTATTCATTTTCGTTACTTGGCGTTGCGGTAGCAATGTTTAAGCGCAAAAATGTGGTCAAAAGCATAGTATAATTTCTGACCTATTGGTGGTAGGGGTGGCGTGGGCATACCGTGTCGCGGAGAGAAGCCACCTCCTACATATTAGAGTAGTACATAATGCCCTCGTATATAGATTATTTTACCAAGGCAGTTGAGCAGCTTAAAGCTGAGGGACGCTATCGAGTTTTTAATACCCTGCAATATTCCGTAGGCAGTTTTCCCATGGCATATCATCAAGATTTGCAAAAAGAAGTGGTCGTATGGTGTACTAATAACTACCTGGGTATGAGCCAACATCCTGTAGTAGTAGGGGCAATGGAGCAAGCAGCCCGCAAGATGGGGGCTGGTGCTGGAGGAACGCGCAATATTTCTGGGACTAACGTATCAATAGTAGAGCTAGAACGTGAAATAGCTTCTCTGCATCAGAAAGCTAAAGGGCTCGTTTTTACTTCTGGGTATATTGCTAATCAAGCGTCGCTATCAACAATATGTAGATTAATACCAAATTGCGTGGTCTTTTCTGATGCAATGAATCATGCTTCTATGATTCATGGTATACTCGATAGTGGTACGGAAAAAAGAATATTTCGACATAATGATGCAAAACACCTAGAGCAGCTACTTCAGGAATACCCTATACCCAGACCTAAGCTTATTGCTTTTGAGTCTGTCTATTCTATGGATGGAGACATTGCACCCATGCAACAGATATGTGAGTTGGCACAAAAATATCAGGCCATGACTTATGTAGATGAAGTGCACGCAGTGGGGCTATATGGCAAAACAGGAGGTGGATTCACCGAGCTTTATGGATTGACTCATAAGATTGATATAATCCAAGGTAATTTCGCCAAGAGCCTGGGAGTCATTGGGGGATATATTGCAGCATCAGAGGCAATAGTGGATGCAGTCCGGAGTTATGCGTCTGCTTTTATTTTTACCACTACCCTTCCTCCTTGCGTGACTGAAGCTGCTTTATCTAGTATCCGGCACTTAAGGCAAAGTGATGTAGAGCGGGCAGCACATCAGCGAGTAGTAGAAAAAGTGAAAGCTAAGCTTAAGAAGGCGCGTATTCCAGTTTTAGAAAATCAAACGCACATAGTGCCAATTATGATTTACGATCCTTTCTTGTGCCAGCAATTTTCTCAGCGTCTGCTTTGTGAATATAATATGTATGTACAACCCATCAACTATCCAACAGTACCCCGAGGTACTGAGCGCTTACGTGTGACTCCAACTCCATTTCACACTGATGCAATGATTGAGGAATTTGTTGAAGCATGTGCCGATACTTTCAATTTATTAGACCTAAAATTGGCAGCGTAAGTAGCTAATATTAATAGGAGGCCTGCCTGAATAGATATCGTTTATATTGTAGTTTATAAAGAAATTGACGGCATAGATATTCTATGTTAGAGCAGTTTATAACCTAGTTTAATATAGGAGATAATATGGAACATATCAGTAGCTTTGAGGCTAAGACTCATTTATCTAAGTTATTAGCAAACGTAATGAATGGAAAAGAGTATATCATCACTAAGCATAATAAGAAATAGCAAGACTTTCTCCTTACACTCCAAAGGTAGAAAATGTATCAGATGCTATTATGATTATTAAGAATAATAGGACTAAACAAAAGCTTACCTTAGAAGAGGTAATGCATTTTAGAGCAGAAGGGAGAAAATAATGCTAGTTTTAGACTGATGTGATGGGCTGGTGTTTTGAGGACGAAAATGCAAAGCTCATTAAAGCATTAGGAGAAGCAGGCGGCAAACTATATTTGCGATGAGGCTTATGTGGCAGCTGCTTCCTTTTGATCGTCGGCCGCATATGGGGTGCTTTAAAGCCAGTCAGGCTGATATTCCCAAACAATAGGCTGGGCTAAATCAATGTCATTATCTATTGGATTGTATTTTCCACACTCTTTATTTGTACATATCAAGCCTTGCTCAGGATCGCATATCCAAGCACCCCATACTATCTCATCCCAGGTTTTTTTTACCTGTGCTTTATCTTCAACTTGCATTTGAACCCTCCACGGCTTCAGCCCTCTGGCCTGAGCCTATTTTATAATATTAGGTACTGCTGCTTTCTTTTACACATAAACGTCTGAGGCGTAGCTTCTTCTTAGGCAACTCTTTAAGGTTGCCAGGTTTTAAATCAGCAGCTAGCACCCAGTATAATGCAATTGTCAGAGTTAGCAACAGGCGCTCCACTCTACTTGCAGTACGTAATTGCGTCTTAGTGATGCCGACTCCTGTATCTCTAATTGCATAAAATAAGGATTCGATGGAAGGGAATAGAGCCCATGAAGTAACAAGTGGTTCATTAGAGGCGATCAAGAGGTTTATAGCCAATTCTGATTTGGGCATGGTGCTTAAGTATGTTTTGACTCCAGAACTCAGAAAAACCTCAGCTGGTTCGGTTTTGAAGTCATTA
>JANPII010000007.1:0-4960 GCA_031424915.1 Pseudomonadota bacterium | reverse complement strand
CAGTAGAGCTCTTTACTTTATGGTAGAAAGCGATTATGTTATGGTTATGATGGTGTTATCTTTAAGTTAGAAAAAGAGGTGGGATGCTACGTTGGGTTGCTTTGTTTGTTATGTTGTTGTGCCCACTATATGCTGCTTCTGCTAATACTGGCTCTCAGCTTTATGCTGGTTTAGTATTAAGGGCAAACGATGGCAAAGTAATGTATCAGCGATTTGCAGATGAGCCGCGCCACCCCGCTTCTCTTACTAAGATGATGACGCTCTATATGCTTTTTGATGCACTACATAATGGCCGAGTGCATATGCATACCAAATTACCAGTTTCGGCATATGCTGCACGGCAACCCCCCTCTAACATGGCCTTACGTTCTGGAAATAGTATTACAGTACGTGAAGCAATTTACGCTCTAATTATTAAATCAGCCAACGATGTGGCGGTGGTAGTGGCAGAAGCTCTAGGTGGTAATGAAAGCAGGTTTGTAAATTTAATGAATAAGCGTGCGGTCCAATTAGGGATGCGCAATACCCGATTTATGAACTCCCATGGATGGCACCACCCTGCACAGGTAACTACGGCCCGCGATATGGCGAAGCTAGCGTTGTCATTGCGTAAGAACCATCGGCAGTATTTTGCCCTTTTCTCTAAGCAATCATTTACCTTTAGGGGCAGGGTTATACATACCCATAACCGAGTTATGCAGCGATATAAATGGGCTGACGGCCTAAAGACAGGATATATTAAAGCGTCAGGCTTTAACTTAGTGACTACTACACATCGTCCTGAGGGAGACTTGGTAGCTGTGGTAATGGGGGGAAGTAGCGCTCGAGCTCGGGATGATCACATGATTGCCTTATTGGACCAGACATATGATCGTCTTTCACCGACACGGACTACTATGGCTCAAAATACATTAAATTCTAGTAGTAGGGGTGAAGTTGAATACGCAGAGATTGATGAGAGAACTTCAGGCGATGCCGAGATAATTCAACCACAACGTAGAGATGCCTTCTTGCCATTACAGCAAAGAGTAGCAGAGGTTACTGAGTCTACTTTGGCGGATAATAAGGTTAGCAGTACTATAGATAAATCTAATGGCACAGTAAAAAACAGAAACAAGGTAGCCAAAAAGTCTGCACCTCAGGCAAATAAAATAATAGCAAGTATAGGTAAAACCAAGCATAAGATGGTAGTACAGCGCCAAAGCGTGCAGGTTCGCCATACTGGGATGGTGAAATAATAATATGCGTGCTTTATCAAAGATACGCCTATTTACAACTTTCAGTTTGTCGCCGTTTGTAAACATTACTATAACGCAACAGCAGCATCACTACTTAAGCAACGTGATGCGTGTGCGTCTAGGCAGCAAGGTACGCTTATTCAACGGGCAGGATGGTGAGTGGGTTGCTGAAGTAATAGCAATAGACAAACGTAGTACAACATTAGTAGTACAAGAGCAGAGCTGCCTACAGCAACTTGAGCCAGGGCCAATATTAGCTTTTGCCCCAACTAAAAATGAGGCTGCAGCTTTTGTGGTACAGAAAGCTACAGAGCTGGGAGCCAGTGCTATATTGCCAGTATTAACAGAGCGTACTGTAGTTAATAAGATTAATATACCTAAGCTAGAGTTAGTGGCCATAGAAGCAGCAGAACAGTGCGGGCGTTTGACGTTGCCTGTTTTACATCCTCCTATTAAACTTGCTCAGGTGGTTGGGTGGTGCCAGCGGAATAAGGTAGCAGGGCTGATTGTGGGCAATCCTCATAATGGAATGGCACCTTCTGAGCTAGCTCAGAAGCTTAATTTGGGGCAACATATGCTTTTAGTAGGGCCAGAAGGAGGACTATCGGAAGAAGAAATTATACTATTGGAGCAAGAAGAGTTTACTTACTGTGCCTTGTTTGGTACAAGGGTTTTACGTGCTGATACAGCAGCAGTTGCAGCTTTAGCGGTCTATCAAACACTAATGGGTGATTGGAGGAATTAGCAGTGGTAGATGGTGATATACAGAGCAATCGCAGCAGTTTGGCAGCTTTAGAGGAAAAACTGGCTATAAATAGTAATGCAGTAAAGCAATGGTTCGCTCAGCAATACCAAGGGATTATCCCTCCTTTTTACTGCTCTGTTGATGTGCGTTATGCGGGGTTTAAGGTTTCGCCTGTGGACACTAACCTTTTTCCTGCAGGTTTTAATAATCTTAGCAGTACAAGCTCTAAAGCAGTGCAGCATGAGATGGATAGCTATATGATGCACTATTATCCTAAGGTACGCCATATACTTTTAGTGCCCGAAGATTTTACACGTAACACCTGGTATTGGCGTAATCTTCATGCCTTATATACAATGTTGACAGAAGCAGGATATAAAGTGAGATGTGGATCACTTACCCTGCAGGCTGAGCTAAGCGACCCTTTGCTAGGACATATTGTAGTAAAGCCTTTGATTAAGCGTAACCATACTTTGCTGACTATTGACCAGTGGGTGCCAGATTTGGTATTGCTGAATAATGATTTATTAGTGGGAATACCAAATTTGCTGGTAGATATTACGCAGCCAGTGATACCAATGCCGCAGCTTGGATGGCATCGTAGGCGCAAGCATGCGCATTTTTCAATATACCAGCAGGTAGTTGAGGAGTTTGGGCGGGCCTTTGAGTGTGACCCATGGTTGCTAGGCTGCTATTTTGCCAATAGTACTGAGGTAGACTTTAAGCATCATAGTGGATTAGAAGCAGTAGCTGAGGCTGTGGATCAGGTGCTGGCTAAGATTGCGATGAAATATAAGCAATATAATATTGATGCTAAACCATATGCCTATGTTAAAGCAGATAATGGAACGTTTGGTATGGGGGTGATGATGGTAGGCAGTGGGGCGGAGGTGCTATCGATTAATAAGCATCGCAGACATAGTATGAATTCTATAAAATATGGTGTTGCAAATTCTATGTTAATTATCCAAGAAGGGGTGCCCACTATCTATAATCATATAGAGGCTCCAGCTGAACATGTACCATATCTAGTAGGAGGAAAGGTAGTAGCTACGCTAATGCGTCATAACTATAGTCGTGATAATCTCACTAATCTTAATTCTATTGGTGCTACAGTGGAAGAGTGCACTACACCTATACGCCGCTCAGAAGTATTGGTGGCAGAGTTAGCAGCGCTAGCTGCCGCTAAAGAGGCCATAATACCAAATTTAGCCGGCAGATGTGAAATTCTATGAATATCAGGCAAATATGGGTAATTTTAACATTAGTGTAACTAATGAGATCTAATAAGTCTTGTAATTTGAATTATTTTTCTACTTTATTATTGACAACTATAGCATGTGAGTGTTGTAATCGCGGGGGTACACACGTGATTTAGCAAGGTAAGAAATATGGATAATAAAACTTATGAATCTCTTAATGATGCAGATAAGGAGCTAATAATTGAAACCACTATAGAGTTCCTTGATAAATATACCACTGGTGAGCCATATTTATGTAAGCTTTCAGCACTTTATGCAAGCATAAATAAGCTGCGCCACCAGAGTGGAAAGTCCAATGTAGACCCAAAAGAAGTATTTGAAGTGATGTATAAGAAATTTGGCAATGGCCTTTTTTCTCAATATACAGGACGTATATTTTTTCAAACCAAGCCTTCAAAAGCGCACCTTGCGAAGACTGTCAAAAGCAGTCTATACCCAGTAGCACATTATTTTACTGAGTCTCCTAGTTTGTGGGAGTATGGGGTAAATATGTTTGGTATAGAAGCAAACACCATAGATTTTAATGGTAATAATGTATTAGTAAGCGCAGCTAAGGTAGAGAAGTACGATACAGTGGATTACATTTTACGTAGTGCACCAAACCATGAAGTATGCTGGGAGCTACTTTCTAATAAGGATTCTAAAGGCAACACTATACTACATTTTGTAATTAGTGAGTGTATACACAGGCAGATTGAAGGCCATAGGAAAGTAGCAGAAGTTATACTGTCATATTTAGACAAGGAGGAAAAAGGCATTCTGCTAAATACGAAGAATAAGTATGACACCTCACCATTAGAGATATTAACGTGTTATGCTGACGAGAAGCCTGAGAATAAGGAGTTGGTTCTAGCGATGAAGAACTTGTTGATTTCAGAGTCTGTAGGCGCTGTACAGAACATTAAGTAGGCTGCTGTATAATAGGCTTGGTGGATCCTCGGCTTATATGCTATATAATTTTCAGTAAGCTTTTATTAACCTCCTTATGGTAAAAAAGTATCTAGTGGCACGCTTTACCATGGATACTGATATATAAGTGAGGTATAAAATGATTGTATGGAATTGGGGCCGTATAGCATATATAGTCAAAAAGCTTTTATCGTATATGATTATAGGGCTTATTTCTTTTGGTATAATGGGAGTATTGATACAACATCCGATTGAAGGAGGGTTTGAATGGGGTATAGAAATGGGGTTGTTGCCAGTATTGTTTTACTCACTGACTTGTATCAAGCTACAGTTAAATGCAATAAAAAAGTGGCAAGATATGCCTCATGATATAGCATTGAAAACAATGAAGTTCGGGCAAATATATACCTCAAATCTCTGTCTTTATTTCTTATTCTTCTGTGCTTACGTATTTATTGTTTTTTTCTGGGGAGTGTTGTTAAAAGAACCGCTAAATGGCTTGAGTGTGTCTGCATCTGTTTCCTTTGCTTTTATCGCCTTATTCTTCAGTGTCCTCCCTATGCTAATTACTTGTTTGCTCTGTGCAGCTATAGACAATTTTGAGCTAAAATATATTGTGCAAGGCAGGAAACATCCAGAATTGGAATTTACCTTGAGGAATGCTGCTCTTCTGACCTTGCTGTTTACAATCTTGCTAGCTCTCCTTAGGACGTGTTTTTTAGGTTTAATCATTTAGGGATTCACCCGCTTGCAACATACGCTTATATCAAATTTAGGAAATAACTATACACTTGAAGCTGCGCCTT
>JANPII010000006.1:0-2315 GCA_031424915.1 Pseudomonadota bacterium | reverse complement strand
GCACCTTCGCTAACTACCTGCGCCCCGAATAAGCACAACTGGCCAGCCGTAGAAAAATTAACACCATTATCCACGTAATCTGCACGCGTAGATCTATCGCTTGTAATAACTCTTTTTGCATATGGTATGCTTAAGTATTCATAGAATCTACCGTTTTCATGTATCCCTTCTGCTGCCAAAAACTCGTTAGAAGTAGCTATATCTACAGTACGTCCACATCCCCATAACCACGCCGCATGTAAAGCAGAACTTAGGCTTTTGCCTTCGCCCGTAGGAATTTGATGAATTAAATTTCCTTTAAAGCAGATAGAATTTAATACTGCCAATATCTGTACATCATAAGGAAATTTATCTGTAGAGCGGGACATTGCCTCACAAGACAAAGCTAATAGACCCAGTTGCGCTTGGTGTTTTTGTATAGACGTAGCATCACTACGTGACAACTGTTGCTTATATGTTAACATGGCCATTCTAAGCTCTACTAAGTCTAATTCACAAATAGACTTGCTTTTACCGTCCACGTTAAATATTTTACGCTCCTCCATTAAAGACATTACATACTTGTATGACTCCAATAACCCGTTGCTATAAGCCTCAGGTAACTCCTCGGCTTTTCCAGTCTTGGGATTTTGATATTTGATCTCAGCGATTTTGGCTTTAACTTCTTCTTCGTCATAAATAAAACGAGAGGTATTTTCCACATAGCGTTGCTTGTGTAGAGCTGCCATTGACTGCTCAAACTCTTTAGAATCACTTTCTAATTGGTGCAATACTTCACGTGGCTTTAACCTTTTGCTTGGTTCTACGCTTTGCTCAAACTTAACGAAGGTCATCAATTTTTCAATTTGCTGAGGATTAGCCCTACATAATGCCTCTAGCACCTTCAAAGACTCAGAGTACTCAATCCCAGAGTTTGTAGTGCTGTAAACCCAATTATATGCTCTTATCACCTGAGCCATACGTATACTGTCCGGGCCTATACACTGCACCTTGAAATAATCCAGCATTTCTTTGAAGTGCATCCCTTCCCGAATATGCTGCAAGAATGGCCACGCATCCTCCATACTAAATGCAGCATCCAACACCACTCTAACTTTCTGTAGGTTTTCTTGCGTTAGCTCAGCACACATACTAAGGAGTTTGCGCCCCTGCAAGTGATTAGGATTGAATTCTTTGTGCTGCCCAGGAGGACAATCTATCTCACAAGCGTAATTTATCAATAAAACTAACAGATTATCATGCTCTACAGCTAAGTTTAGTGCCCATTTCCATACCGTAGACTCCAGAACAGTTTCTCCAGTAGTACTAGCAAACACCACTAATGCCGACGCAGCCTTAGCAATTGTCATTTCTCGGCCTTTTTGGTGTATATCTGGTGTACTAGTAACGTAAGCCATGAGGGCTTGAAGCATAACATCCAAACGTTCGGGACGAGAATCCAGACTTACAGAACCTACAATACTAGATATGATTGCACCAATGTTGTCACTATTCTTTTCGATTGCTAGGTCGGAGCGTGCTGCAAAAAGTGAATCTCTGGCATTACTATAATTGCGTCCTAATATAGCCGCATTCTGCATAAGAGTATCAACCCCGGCCTTGGTTATACCACCAGACATAGCTCTGCTATGTATTGCTGCCCAATCATGCAAAAGAATTCGGAAGAGCGAATACTTTTCATGCAGCTGCTGGACATCTAGATCTTTTCCTACAAACGCTTCTGTTACTGATACTATATGGCGTCCACTACCTATTTGACCAATTTTGTTATCTAAAAACTTAGACAAAAGGGTACGAGCTAAGAACTTAGATACCTCCGACACCCCCAACACGCCTGTTGGACCCATCACTTTTTTAATACCAGCTTCAATTTCTATAAAACCACCTAAGCCACTATCGCCTGGATTTATGAAACTCTTTAGGCCATCCTCGTTATTAATGAAAAGCTGTATAAAAATAGAAGGCACATCACCAGCAGAGGCAGACAAAGCTTCTTTAAAATCTTGTACCGCGCTACTTTCTTTAGATACATCCACTTCTTTCATGATATCTATTATACGAACCCAGTTAGGAACCTCACCTTGTGCATGTAATGTTATATCGTCACTATGGCAAAAATTATTCTCAACCCAACTTTCTGCATCTGTAATTTCAAACTTGTTCCCTACTGCTAGTTGCTGCAATTTTTCTAGAAGCTCTTTATTTGCTAATGGGTGCATAGCATTGTTATATGGCTTCAAGCGTTCCAATATATTTAGTATGGAAGACAAATTCCCTGCTTCATTTAATGCATCACACAATGTACGTAATTCTTG
>JANPII010000005.1:0-5612 GCA_031424915.1 Pseudomonadota bacterium | reverse complement strand
CACCGCCATATCCACCAAGATCACCATTACTATTAATGATACGGTGACATGGAATGACAATAGCGAGTTGATTAGCTCCATTGGCATTTGCAACCGCGCGGTAAGCTGTGGCCTTGCCAATAGCTTCAGCTTGAGCCATATAACTTCGTGTCTGACCATAAGGAATACGCATGAGCTCATCCCAAACAAGCTTCTGAAAGGGGCTGCCTAGAAGATGTAGAGGTGTGTTGAATTCTTTGAGTTTTCCTTCGAAATAAGACTCCAGTTCAAGTGTAATAGATCTAATTGGATCTGTTACACCTGGGATAATAGCTGCTTTTGTTTTGAGTCTAAGCCTTTCAACCTCACGCTCTAAACCGCGTCTATCAACAAATTCTAAAAGGTAAAGACCAGCCTCATCAGCAATTGCAATCATAGGCCCGAGCTTTGTATCAATCCAAGAGGCTTTTAGAATTGTACGGTGTTGCTCGAATTTTGTTGGCGGCGCTCCCATAATTTTAGAAAAAGCATCTCGAAACCCACTACTGGATTCATATCCTGTATTCAGTTGGGCATCAATGACAGCATCTCCCGCGCGTATTTGTTTCATCGCCAGCCCCATCCGTCTTGCTCTTGCGTATTCAACAAACGTCATTCCAAAGCGTTTCTTGAACCCGCGACGCGCCGTTGATGCATCGACAGACAAACTCTCAAAATCATTATCCTTCCAGCGCTTTGATGGATCTGCTTCAACGGCATCAACGAGTCTGCGAACTAAATCCGATACCTGGTTTGGATGAGAAAGGGGGCGGCAGCGCATACATGGCCTAAATGATGCCAGCAATGCTTCTTGTGCTGTTTTATAGAATTCGCAATTCTCAAATTTTGGTTTTCGTGCTGGACATGTAGGACGACAAAATACTCCCGTTGTCTTTACACCCACAAAGAATACACCCTCATAGTGCGCATCCTTATCAAGGAGCGCTTGATAGAATTCTTGTTTTTGTGCTTCTGTTATCATTTAGATCCTGTATTAATATCGCTTGAGCTAGAAGCATAATCACTTATCGCTATAGGGTTACTATAACGATTCCAGGAAATCGTGCGACCGAAATTCAGGCATTGATTTTTTATTTTTAATTTACTCACTTCAAGCGACACTTTACTGCATAACACTGTTATGGCGAGAAAATTTCACTTTTCTTTTCTTCAAAAGGGCTGGCGTCATAAAATAGCTCGATTTTAGAGATAAGTCGATCTATGAATTCCATCAGCACTGCTGCCCTGAACTTACCAATAGGAGCAGGTACGACCATATCATAAGCGAACATGATCTGATTATCCGATAAAAATCTAGATCTGATCTGGATATCCCGCAATATTCCACCAAAGTTTTTTGCGGCTGTAACAACAGCATCTTTGCCGTGCATTTCTGCGAGTGGTCCGATGAAATGCACATCGTTATGCAGGTAGCCAGCCATCTTATCAAAGTCTTTTGCAAGCATGGCGTTGTAATAGTTTTTCGCAGACTTTAAGTTATTCTCACTTTCAGAATTTGTTGTATTCATATCGAACTCCTATTATATTATAAGCACACTGATAATATAATGTAAGGGTGCTGATATGTCAATCTCTAAAGAAATAAATGTCGCAGGCTTATTAGGTTATAAACTAAAACAGACGCAACATAGTTTACGCCTTCGCATGGACGAAGCTTTAAGAACCCTTGATCTGACAACGCCACAATATGCTGTCCTGGCGCAATTAGAGCTCAGGCCTGGCATATCTAATGCAGCACTTGCACGGTCTGCATTTATCACCGCTCAAACCATGCATGGTATAGTCTCTAATTTAGAAAAAAGGCACCTAGTAAAAAGAAAAAGCGATCCGCAGCACGGTAGGGTTTTGTGCACAGAATTAACAAAACAAGGCATGAAAGTTGTTCAGCAAGCTCATAACATGATATGCGCTGTTGAATCTCGTATGCTAGCTACGGTAAGCGCGGAGCATCAGGTACTTTTTGAAAAACTGCTTCTTGAGTGTTTTAACAATTTGCAGTAGAAAAAATGAATAAAAATTATTTTGCACTACTTCCGAGCATTAGTGTTTATGGTTTATAGTGATATTGTATCAAATAAATTATTAGTACGAAGGTATATGATAAATCATGAGGATTTACGCTGCGCCTTGCAAATATTAGAATTAAGAACAAAAGTACTTGATCTTAATTTAAATCAAATTGAGCAAGATTATTACGGCCAAGTAAAAGAGTTGAGAGCTTTAGATCATAAGCTATGCAAGCTTTATAAGAGCATTACCAAATACGATTTTGTATCTAAAATAAAAGGAAGTAGAACACTTTTAGTAGGAGAAGGAAATTTAAGCTTTACTATTAGCTTGGTAAAGAAACTACAGTTATTACCTAACCTTATCACTTCTACATATGAAGGTTATTCAGAATTGTCTGAGCATGCCTGGTCTAATGCCAAGTTATTAAAACAAGCTGGAATAAAAGTTTTGCATGGATTAGATGCAACAGAATTGCACAAACATTTTTACCCCAATACTTTTGATACAGCGATTTTTCAATTCCCGCACTCCGGTAGTAGAGAAGGCATTAAGGGCATCAATGCAAATTATGTTTTAGTGAAAAAATTTATAATATCTGCTTCGTATATTTTAAAAAAAGATGGAGTGGTTTTAATAACTGTTGTTGATTCTGATTTTTATAACAATACGTTTCGTTTTGATGAGTTAGCTGAAGAATTAGGAATAAGCCAGCCAACAAAATACAAGTTTAATCCCAAAGATTATCCAGAATATGAACATACAATGACTCATCAAGAAGAAAGTGGGATTGATGATTATTCTAAATTTGCAACTTATGAGTTTTGAGTATGAATCAGCAATGTTTGTTCAATGATGCTGTTAATATTCCTGGATTAACCTATATCTCAAACTATATTTCCTCAGAGCATGAAGAGGAATTACTCAAGCTCATTGATGCCCAGGACTGGAATTTAGAGCTAAAACGCAGAACTCAGCATTATGGCTATAAATATGATTATACGGCCAGGTCTATAGATCCATCTCATTATTTTGGCAAAATGCCTTGTTGGATAGATAAACTATGTCATACGCTATATTCAGAATCCATATTCATGGAAATGCCAGATCAAGTTATAGTTAATGAATATATTCCTGGTCAGGGCATTGCTCCTCATATAGATTGCATGCCGTGTTTTGCAGGTACCATTTGTTCGTTAAGTCTAGCATCTGGGTGTATTATGGATCTGAGTTGGGGCGATATTAAGAGGTGTATAAATCTGGAACCAAAAAGCTTATTAATTCTTAAAGATGATGCCAGATATAAATGGAAGCACGGCATTGCTGCAAGAAAAAGTGATAACGGGGTAAAGCGACAAAGGCGCATCTCACTTACATTCCGCAAGGTGATTTTATAAATCAAAATTTCGAATTCCACTTGCTACTCCGGTTTTCGTTCTCTAAAAAATGCATGAGCAAAAAACATCAATCCTATAAAAGTCAGGTGAATAGAGGGTTTGAGGACATGCGTACCTTAACCCCGAGTGTTCGCATGTATCGGAGAAACGGAGAACAAAAAGGGAGATTTTGGGGTGAAATCTGTGATTTTATGATTCTCCCGTCTTCGCCAAGGCTACGACGCAACAGGCTAAGTACGCATGTGCCTGGCTGGCTGAAACGTCGCTAAATCTTTTTCGCTGCGCTACAACGCATTACAGCCTCTTTTTTGCAAAGGCTCTACCAGATGATGTTTTCAGATAAGCTTCAAATTTTTCTGCCCTAGATTTATCTACAAAAGCAGTGTAGGTTGGCAATTTCCAAGGCTTGAACTTGTTGGTATGTATGGATTTTCCAGCATTATGCTCTTCTAATCTTCGCTCAACATCTGATGTTAAACCAACGTAATATCTGTCAGAATTATTTTTACTTTGAATATGATATACGTAATACATAAGCCCGCCTACGCTAAAGCTTCGGCGTGGCATTCCGTTTCGCACGCTTCGACTCGATTATTCGCCTTCACTTCGTTATAGCGCAATCCAATCTCGTCGTAGCTGAATTTTGCTGAAAGCAAAATTAGCGATGGAGTGTCGTTCATATTGGGCCGGACTATGGCAGTATTATAGCGCATTATGTGTTTTACAGGTTTTGGGCTTGCCCCCAAATGTGCCCCTAGGATAGTTTACTGGTGTTCATGTTAAGATATAAAATACTCTTGAATGGATAGACTTAAAAAACGATTAGGGCATAGATGCAATATCTCCTGCACAATTGAGGGATTGATTTGAATGTCATTATCATTAGCACTAACAGAAGCAAGATATCTAAAACCTTCTTGCCACATATAGCTATGATATAAGTGACTTTCTTCTGCTAGAAAATTACCTAAACCTATATATTCTAATCTCCTCCACCATAATTTCTGCCGCTCTTCCAGCACTATATCTTGGCAGATATATAAGTGATGAAGCATAGAGGGGGCTCGAATTGGACCTCGGGTTACCCCGTAAGGTGATATGGTAATGCCTTCATGAAATAGCATACCTTCGGTTATATGCTCTACGAAACTAAATAGTAGGTTGACCTCTACTATTCTCGTCATGTTACTTAAAACCTTACTTAAGTGGAATATATCGTTTCTTTTACGCAAGTATGAGCCAAGCTGAGCATGTAACTCATCAAAAGGGTGAGTGCAGAAAATGGAATAACTTCTAATATCGTGAGGGTCTTTAATTTTGTATAGCGTATTACGTAAGTGCTTGATACTAGGCACTGCAGCATTGAGCAAGTATTCACACGCAAATCTTAAAGGAGTGTGCTTTTCAAATTCCTTATATTGCCCATATAAGCTACTTGTTCCCAGGCTCTCTAATATTATTTGCCTAAATTGATTTATGTTATGGCATACTTTGTCTATTCGCCAATGTATCTGTTCATAAGGATCTGAGTAACCACCATGCTTTTGCGATTTACTTTGAATGAAATTTTGATAAGTGTGGCGTAGTAGTTCTTGATTTTCGGCATTAAGGATTTGTACCTTGCTCTGAAGCCAACCTAACCACTCACTTTGGTCAGGCTTGCTGGCAATGACACGCACCCCCTCCCACAATATCTTTTCTTGAATACTCATATGCGGAAAAGCTTTTAGTATTTTTCTAAATTCATCTTCTGTAGGGATGGCCTCACCTTGATATAGCACCTCCTTCAGTTTAATTTTGAGAGCAGCAACGTCTATTTGTTCCGGAACTTTTGTAAGTATAGCCTCTATATCCTTTTCTGCTATAACGGCCTTCGCTTGTTGTACATACAGAATGCTGAATATATTTTCAAAATTTAAAAGCTGACTGTCCAGCTGCTTTTTTTGCTCATTAGTAGCTGTGCCATATATATTTTTTCTAAATTTACTTAGGAATTTATTGATGGCCTCACACTCTAAAATAGCATATCGATCTGCTATAACTTCAGGGGTCATGCCTTTAATTGATTTAAGCATTTTGACATCCACCCTTTCCTGTTCTTTTTCTAACATCACTATTTCTTGTTTTACCAAAGCCTGTTGCCGTAGCTTTGCATAAGCACTTTTCAAC
>JANPII010000004.1:0-13375 GCA_031424915.1 Pseudomonadota bacterium | reverse complement strand
AGTAAACATACACATGCCTCCGATCCAACCTCCTGCTATAACGCTGAGGCCTAAATCATAGATAGTAGGGACGACAATTTGGCTGTATGCATTATGTACATACATGGCTATGAACCCACATAAAAAGGCATAGTGTAGTGTTGAAGAATAAAATTTACGGATTGTTGCAGAGCTAAAGAAGTGGCTACGATTTATGGTATATTCGCGTAAAGGGCTATAGTATGCGACTTTATCACCTAGTACCCACCCGCTCCAGCCTAATAAGTAGCTGCAAAAGGGGAGAATTATCCAAGAATAAAGGATATTTGCCAGTAAGCTGCTGATGGTAAACAGGGCCGCGGGTAACACCACCCCTATAGCCAGCTTTAATGACAAAGCTACGGAGCCAAAGAGTAGGGGCGCTGTAACTATCAATAGCGCAGTTGTTGTGGCCAGCAGAGTTATCTGCCCTGCTATACTGCTGTTTAGCCACGAAAATGCAGATGCCATTCCGGTGCGCATTAAAAACCTATTATCTATTGTTCTGATCAGTACTTGTGTTAGAGCTATTGCAGGCTTATAATATAACATTGCTTAACATAATTGTCATATTTTAAATTATGGGCAAAGTTGGGCCTGGCAGAGCTATATCTATATGAAATTTGCTAGGTATCAACTCTTGCAGCACCTTCCTTAAAACTCATATCAGCGATAATTTTATCCATTTTTTCCTTCCTTTATTACTGTCTTTTAACTATAGAGACAACGCTCCATTCGCTCATTCTACGCTATTTTCCCAGCGTTTCAACTACTGAATTACATAGAATTATGGTGGAAAATAAAGAGTCAGGAAGTGCCGCTCATTAAAATTCTAAAATCTAAAAGTTTAATTTCTCTTGTATCTGAGAGACTAAGGATATAGGTAAAATGACAGAAATATGCAGTACTTGGGTATGCGGCAAGAAGTGCTTAGGAAATTTGACAGCATCTTTACTGGTGGTTAAAACCTTGATTTGTAAAGAATTGGCACGCTCAAATATGGCTTCTAGCTCCTTTGAAGGATAATTATAATGATCAGGAAACATAATGGTTTCCATTAGATTGGCGCCGCATGCCTGAGCGGTGCCAAAAAATTTACTAGGATTCGCAATCCCACAAACAGCTATAAAGTCGCGCTTTAATACTTCGTGTGAATTGCTCACCTTAATTGCTGTTTTGTACACATGAGGTACATTCTGCAGGGTTGAGGGAGGTTCTCCCCCTATTACCAAAGTGGCATCTGCTTTAGATAAGCCGCGCTTAAGAGATTCACGCATAGGTCCTGCGGGAAGCAACAAACCATTGCCGAATTGTTCTTGGCCATCTACTACCATTAGGGTAAAATCTTTATACAGACTATAGTGTTGCATACCATCGTCCATAATGATGATTTCAGCTCCATGTCCATATGCTGCTTGTGCAGCTATGAATCGATTATTACATATATATGTAGGAGCTATTGTGGCCAGTAGCAGAGCTTCATCTCCGACTATGCTGCTGTCGCTATTTAGAGTAACTTCTAATGGACCATGCTTTCTTCCAGATCCGCCATAGCCGCGTGTAATAATTGCTACCTTCTTGTTTTGTGCTAGCAATGTTTGGGCTAGAGCGATTACAGTGGGGGTTTTGCCACTTCCTCCTGCTGTAATGTTACCAACGCAAATTACAGGGACCTTTACTTTGGAAGGACACATCAGGTAGTAGTGCAGGGTAGAAATTAGCCAATAAATAGCGATTATTGGCAGAAGCATAATATTAATTAGGCTGCGCTGGTTCCAGATTTTTGGCCTTATCAATCGTATCATCTAAATAACCAATAATCATATGCGTAGTTTTGATCAAGATCTCATCCTGATGCTGAGAGGATACTATAGCATTGTCAAGCAATTCCTGTAACTTAGCAGGCTCTCTTAAGAGTGTATCTACTTGTTCCCCAAGCTGTGCTGTGTTCATAATGCATATTAGTACTTTATTTTTTATCATCTTGTGTACTATTTCCGCAAAGTTGGAAGTATAGGGCCCTACTAATGGAATGCACCCAAGTCGGGTAGGCTCTATCATATTTTGTCCCCCATGTGGGATAAGAGAGCCACCAATAAAGGCTATTTGATTTAAATGGTAAAATAATCCTAATTCACCAACAGTATCAGCAATATATATTTGTGTTGTATTCTGAATTGGTTCGCCTTTAGATCTTTGGGCGCAAATCAGCCCTAAATTTTGTGCTGCCTCACGTATCATCGGGCCATTTTCAGGATGGCGCGGTGCTATAATAGTTAGCAATCCTTTATGCTTGGCACTTAGCTGCTGGTGTACCTCTAAGCATGTTGCTATCTCTCCAATATGTATACTACTGCACAGCCAGTGCTTACGCTTTTTCACCTGCTTTTTTAACAAAGCAAATTCTTCGTCATCATATGGCAGGGGTGGAGTCGCATATTTCAAATTACCTATATAACACAAGTGTTTAGCGCCAAGCCTTTTGAACTTATCTTGATCAATCTTAGTCCCTGGCACTATTATACTGAAAGCTTGAAGTAATTTAGCAATTGTAGCAGGGTACTTTTTCCACTTGCCTTGAGATTTATCAGACAAGCGAGCGTTAAGCAGTATTAGAGGAATATGGCGCTTAGTGGCGCTATAAAGAAGATTGGGCCATAATTCAGATTCTACTAAAATTCCTAAGTTAGGCTTCCAATGTCGCAAAAAGAGGCCTACATAGAGTGGAATATCTAAAGGTAAAAATTGATGATAAGTATTTGGCAAAGCATACTTTTCCAAAACCTTGCTACTGGTTAAAGTAATAGTAGTAATCACAAAGTAAAGCTCTGGCCTTGCTTCGTGTAGCTTATATATTAATGGAATAATAGAATTAGCTTCCCCTACACTAGCAGCATGGAACCATATAACATCATTAGGAGGGCGAAGACGGGAAGCGATGCCAAATCGCTCCAACCAGCGCCCTGGAATTTCCTTCCCTTGGCGAATACGCCGCCATACCATAAAAGGCATAAACAAAAACAATGGATAGGTGATGAAGCGGTATAAAAATAGTAACATTTCAATATTCTGTTTGCAGCCCTGTGCGTTGGTCTAACTTCTCTACTTGCTTTCGCATCATATCATTAAGGAAGGCGCTATTACCAGCCTTTTCTTCAGTAAGATAAATAGGTTCTGACATCTCAAATATTATACGACAAAACGGCAAAGGTATTACAAACCGATCCCAAGTACCTAGCGTTCGTGCCTTGGTAGCACTATAGCATGCTAAGATCACTGGTATCTGCATGCGAGCTGCAACTCGATGGGCGCTGCTATTGATTTGATAGCGAGGACCTGTTGGACCATCAGGTGTAATGGCTATTGAAATGCCGCTACGTAGGCTCTCTATTACACCTTTCAGTGCTTGTATTGCGCCACGACTGCTAGAGCCACGTATTATGCCCAAGCCATACAAGCTAAGGAAGCGAGTGACATAACCACCATCTCTGTGCCTAGAAACTACAGCAGCGATATTAGGTTCATAAATCTTAGCAAAATAAGGAAGCAGCATAATACGGCTATGCCAAAATAGTATCATGACTGGGGTGTGTTGTTTCAACAGCTCTTTAGTCTCTGGAGGTACAGCTACCTCACAGCGTGATGTGTGTATAACGAGCCCTACATAAAAACGTAAAGCCAAGGCGACAGACCATTCTCCTATTAGTGCTAGCGTTTTACGTAGCATCTGCACCCCCATATATCGGTCTTTTAGTCAAGATTACAGGCCGAATCCTGAAATATCAGAAGGCAAGCCCATACCCTTCATTTCTTCATCTAGTTTCCGCTCTGCATTACCTTGAGCATTTTTCACTGCCGCTACCACTAAATCTTCCAATGTCTCTTTTTCTTCAGGCTGCAAAAGGCCTATGTCAATATTTAAGCTTAGCAATTTACCCTTACCGTTGACCTTTGCTTTGACCATTCCTCCTCCAGAGGTACCTTCAAACTCCATGTTTTCAAGTTTTTGCTGAGTATCTGCCACCTTTTTTTGCATAACTTGCGCTTGTTTCATTAGCTGCTGTATTTGCTGCATGTTCATAGTAAAATCTCCTATTTCATTAATGCATATACTATATCTTCTCTATTCTAATATGTCGAGCTTTTTAAGCAGAGGCTAGATACCAACAAATTTTAATAGGGTACTTGGACTAGGCCTTGGGGTGTTTATTTGCAAAATGCTGGTGACCAATATCGCACAATATATCGCACAATTTTTTGGTAAAGCCTCACGCCATCGTCCAGTGGTACTTAACTCTATGTTGAACTCCGCAAATTAAGTCGTATACAGAATGGTCAGTGAAAGCAGCAACCTCCTCAAGTGGTAAGCCTTCTCCCCAGAGTGTTACGCTGTCCCCTATTGCTGCCTCTTTGCATTGGCTGAGGTCAATAGTACTCATATCCATTGATACGCGCCCTACTATATTACAACTTACTCCATTGACTAATACCGGTGTGCCATCACGTACTGTACGTGAGTAGCCGTCGCCATAGCCCATAGCGATGACGCCTATTTTCATATCTTGGGGGCAAGTGAACCTGGCACCATAGCCGATCGATTCCCCTTTGTGGATATTATGAATAGCAATAACGCGGGTCTGTAGAGTCATCACTGGCTTTAAACCCAATGATGCACTGGTAATACCCGGTATTGGCGACAACCCATACAATGCCAACCCAGGACGTATTACCTCATAATACGAGCTCGGTATTCCAAGTAGAGCAGCGGAGTTAGCTAAGCTTTTTGGTCCAGGCAATGTAGAGGCAAGTTCAGTAAAATCAGCAAGCTGCTGTCTTGTTAATGGATGCGCGGGGTCTTCAGAGCATGCTAAGTGAGACATAACGCCTACGGGCTGCTCTATTAGGCGGTGCGTAGATAGTATACGGTAGGCATCACGCACTTGATTTATAGGAAAGCCTAATCGGTTCATACCAGTATTTACCTTGATCCATGCAGTAAGAGGGCGTGGTAGATTACTATGCTGCAGCCATTGTAATTGTACATTGTTATGGAACACTACATGAAAATTTTGGCATGCCGCGACTAGTAGCTCATCAGGGGAAAATATTCCTTCTATTAGAGTAATTGGCAACTTAATTCCAGCTTGCCTTAGGGCAATTGCTTCATCAATACGCGCTACCCCAAAACTATACACATAGGGTTCTAGTCTCTGTGCTACGGAGCGTAATCCGTGTCCATAGGCATTGGCTTTGACCATCCCTAATATTCGACTTTGGGGGGCTAAGGCCTTTAGAATCTTTGCATTATGCACCAAATTCTCCGTAGATAGTACGGCAATAGCAGCACCAATCATCTAAGCTCCAGAAATAATTAGATTTATAATCTTATTCGGCACGTGTATAATTTTCTTGATCTGCATAGATGCTAGATATTTCTCTAGTGCAGGTGTTTGCTTTATAGTTATAAGTGCTTCCTCTTGGCTTGCATCCGTAGCTAATTCCACAGTCCCACGCATTTTGCCATTTATTTGTACGGCAAGAGTTATGGTTTCTACTTTCAGATACTTAGAATTAGGCATAGGCCATGCTGCTCTTACGAGAGCTGGCTTGTTACCTAACATTTCCCAAATTTCTTCTGCTATATGTGGAGTAAAGGGCGCAAGAAGCTGGGCAATAATAGGAAGACCATATCGCTGTGCGGTTTGGCCTCCTTCTGAAGAGCTAAGGTAATTGCTTAGCTCACGTATACGAGCTATAGCCTTATTAAAGTGGAAACTCTCTATATCATGTGTAACATTACTAATCGTACTATGAACCATATATAATACTCCAGTAGATAGTTCTGCTTCTTTAGGAGGGTTAACGCTTTGAGTTGCTTGCACCATGCTATAAAGCTTTGCTAGATAGCGGTATGCTCCCTCAACTCCACTTTCACTCCACTCCATGCCTCGCTCTGGTGGGGAATCAGAAAGGGAGAACAAGCGCACAGTATCCGCTCCATAACGCTTTACCATATCATCAGGATCTACAGTGTTCTTCTTAGACTTACTCATCTTCTCAATCCGGCCAACTTTCAGCGCTTCGCCAGTGCGTGTAACATAGACTTTATCGCCGTTCCTGCTTACTTCTTCTGGGTAGAACCATTCTCCTGATGAGCTGCGATAAGTCTCGTGGCAAATCATGCCTTGTGTCAGCAAATTGGTAAAAGGTTCGGCTAAGTCTAGGTAGCCACATTGGCGTAATGCCTTGGTAAAAAAACGTGCGTACAGTAAATGCATTACTGCATGTTCAATGCCGCCAATGTATTGATCCACTGGCAACCAATACTGTGCACTAGAACGATCTATACCCTCAGTGGCGCCAGGAGCACAGAAGCGGATAAAATACCATGAGGACTCGAAAAAAGTATCAAAAGTATCAGTATCACGTTCAGCATCTTGCCCGCATTTATGGCACTTAACATGCTTCCATGTGGGGTGATTTAATAAGGGATTGCCTGGTTTGTCGAAGCTAACATCCTCGGGTAATGTTACCGGAAGCTGCTCTTTCGGTATGGGAACTGTACCACACTTTGGACAGTAGATAATAGGTATTGGACAACCCCAATAACGTTGACGGGAAACGCCCCAATCACGTAGACGATACTGCACTTGGGCGATGCCCGCGCCAATCTCTTCTAGATGGGCAATCATTTTTTCTTTGGCCTCTTGAGTGGCCAATCCATCCAAAAACTGTGAGTTGATAGCTCTACCATTTTCAGTATATGGGGCTTTGTACACATCAATTTCTAGAGGGTTTTGGGGCCCTACAACTTGATAAATAGGGAGATTGTACCTTAGGGCAAATTCATGGTCGCGCTCGTCATGGCCTGGGCAGCCAAAAATAGCGCCGGTTCCATAGTCCATCAATACAAAATTTGCAATATAGATTGGTAACAATTCGCCAGTAATAGGGTGTTTTGCTTTATACCCGGTATCAACTCCTTCTTTTTGTAGCGTCTCCATGGCCTGTTCTGTAGTAGCGATGTGTTTACATTTTTCTACAAATTCTTGTATTTTTACATCCTTGCAATGCGCTACGAACGGATGGTCTGCAGCTAATGCTATAAAACTAGCCCCAAATAATGTATCAGGCCTGGTGGAGTATACAGTGATGGGGTCTTTTATGCCCTCAACCTTGAAATTAATATTGGCGCCATAAGATTTGCCTATCCAATTATGCTGCATCAGCACCACATTTTCGGGCCAACCCTTTAAGTTTTCCAATTCCAGCAGAAGCTCATCTACAAAAGCAGTAGTACGAAGGAACCATTGTTTCATCTTCCGCCGTTCTATCAGTGCGCCACTACGCCAGCCTCGTCCATTTTCTACCTGTTCGTTGGCAAGCACTGTACAATCTACAGGGTCCCAGTTTACTACTGCCTCCTTCTGATATGCTAAACCCACTTCCAGGAAGTCGATAAACATGGCTTGTTCATGTTTATAGTATTGTGGCACACAGGTGGCAAATTCCCTATTCCAATCATAGTCAAAGCCTAAAGGTAATAGCTGCTTACGCATCGAATCTATATTACTAAATGTCCAGGCTGCAGGATGCACTTTATTAGCAATAGCAGCATTTTCTGCAGGTAGTCCAAATGCATCCCATCCCATGGGGTGTAGAACATTAAATTGATTTGCTCGCTTAAAGCGAGAAATGACGTCTCCCAGTGCATAATTACGCACATGCCCCATATGCACTTTGCCGGAGGGGTATGGGAACATTTCTAGCACATAATATTTAGGCTTGCTTATATCTATTTTAGTATCAAAACATTTATTGGCATGCCAGTACTCTTGCCACTTTTTTTCTATCTCACGATGATTATAGCTCATCTTATTTCTCCCGTGCCTTTAGAGTAGTTACAAACAAATTTTAATGCTTGGTAGTGTACTGATATTATAAGGTATCCTCAAGTACTAGTTGCACATTGACTCAGCGTCATTGCTACAGGTTGACTTTCGTGCTTTTTGTATTACTATTAACATGGTAGCCCAAGTTATAGTTTTCCTACTATAGGGCAAGTTAGTGATTTGTGTTTTATGGCTGCAGACCCAGAAAGTAATATAACAGACTCGCCAACACGTCAACGTTCGGTGTGGCGCAAGCTATGTGCCAAAGTGCGTGATTGGCTGCCCTTTAATCGTCAGCATTCGCTAATGGATTCAGTAAACGAATTGATTAGAGAGCATGGTGAGGATAAGTCACTAGATGGTGAAGAGCGCGAAATGCTTGAGAATTTCATCGGGTTTCGTGAACTTAAAGTTAGTGAAGTTATGGTTCCACGTACTGATATGGTTGGCGTTAGTACCAAGGCTACATATAAGGAAGTCAGAGAACTTGCCTTAAGTGAAGGCCATACTAGGCTGCCTGTGTATAAAGAAAGTCTAGATGAGATTATTGGCTTTATTCATGTTAAAGATCTAATCGCTTATTTTGATAAACCTAAAAGCTTTTCTGTAAGCAAGATAATGCGCGAGATCGTATATGCTCCCCGTTCCATGAAAGTCATTGACCTACTAGCTAAAATGCGTCTTGCTGCCACCCATATTGCTATTATTTTGGATGAATATGGTGGCACGGATGGTTTGGTTACTATAGAAGATATGCTTGAAGAGATTATCGGCGAGATTAAAGATGAGCATGATAGCAATGAAGAACATAATTATATTACCCCGCTTGCAGATAATTACTTTCAAATTGATGGCCGTGCTAAAGTGGAAGAAGTAGAAGATTGCCTAAGTATATCTCTGTCAGGTGAAGAGGGAGAATATGAAACATTTGGTGGCTTTATTCTTTCTTATTTAGGATACATCCCAACTGTTGGCGAACGGATAAAGTATCCCGCGGGGCTCGATATTGAAATCCGTGAAGCAGATGAGCGTCGTATTAAAAGTACTATAGTATGTGTTTCCAAAGAAGAATAATATCAATTGGAGTGATAGACTTTTCTGTTGAGCAAGAAAGCGCCTCAGGTTGACTATCTACCTGATTTTTGGTATATTTTTCAAATAAATAAGTAGATCTATCGCAACACAAAGGTGATAGGTTTTAAACAACTTGAAGGTAAAAAAATGTCGAGCGATTTAAATTTGCATAAATTTTTCACTAAATTTCCTACAATTCACTTAGGGGATATTGTGCTACGTGATCTAATGCTGACCGATAAACAGCAATATTTAGAGATGATGTCCGACCCTGAGGTGATAAAGTATATGTCTGATGAGGATGTGCCCACTACTCTTGAAGAGACCGAGCGCGAGATTAAATTTTGGGGAGGGTTGTTTTACCGTAAGCAGAGTATATTTTGGGCCATCGCAGATGCTTCGACTAATGTGATGATTGGCACTATTGGCTTCAACATGTGGAATTTTAGCAATCGGCGTGCAGAAATTAGCTACGACTTAATGCGTCCCTATTGGCGCAAAGGGCTCATGAATAAAGCACTAAATAACGCAATGATATTTGGCTTCCGTAATATGAATCTAGCTCGTATTGAAGCCAGAACTATGTTAGAAAATGAACCTTCCCGTAAATTATTGGAAAAAGTTGGCTTTAAGCAAGAGGGAATTCTGCGTCGCTATCGTATGATTCATGGCCAACCTACGGATGTTACTATGTATTCTTTGATTGAAGAAGAATTTACTGGTAGAGCGCTGTTAGCACTATAAGATACTGCTAGTGGCATAAGAAGTAAGTTATAAGTATATGGAATGTGTGCGCCATTTTAGCGTTGCCTATGTTTTATAACAATACATTATTGTTGGTTTCTTGTTTTAATATGTTACTATAATTTTAATGGCCCTAGATAGAGCAGCAAGCGACGGTGGCATTATTATTTAGCCATGCTGGTACTATAAAGGAAATCGAAAATATAGTTTTTGCTGACATAATTATGAGTATCACACATCAAGATAATGATTTCGCACAGCAAACTCCTTCTTATACCCCAGATAAGGTTGATATGGTTGCACCTTCCCACCGCTCAACACAGACAGTAGATGATGGCATAAAGGTAGCTATCATGAGCAACCAAGCTGCAGGTCATTTTTCTGGCGCTAAGCGCTCTTTAAGGGAGCTTGAGGAAGATCTAAATAACGCTACTAAAGAGCATCATGTTACAGGTTATCGTATGGAGGAATTGCTGCTGTCAAAAGGGCTGCTTTCACGCGATCAACTAGAGGTTGCACTAAAGCAACAGCGTGAATCAGATCTAAAGCGACACTTAGGGGAAATATTGGTGGAGCTTGGTTTTATAACCAATACGGCTTTATCTTCGGTTCTAACAGAAGCTACCGGCATTAAATCATTTGATCTTAATAGCGCAACGTTGGATGTAGGGTTGGTTAAGAAAATTCCAAAGAATATTGCCTTGCAACATAAGATTATTCCTATTTCTCTTGATGGAGATTGCCTAAGTATTGCCACTTCTGATGTATATAATATCCTTGCTTTCGACCAAATTAAACGCTATTTCCATAAAAATCTGATAGTAACCCCCTTATATGCGGATGAGGCGCATATACGTGAAGCTATAGATCTATACTTTGAGTATGAAATGAGTATTGAGGGCATCCTGCGTGAGATTGAGCGGGAAAGCGCCAATAACCAACGTATTTCTGGGGAAGAGGGGGGCTATATTAATCCAACTGTACGCCTAGTAGATGCTGTACTATCTGATGCGATAAAACGTGGGGCGTCGGATATACACTTTGAACCGGAACAAAGCTTTGTTCGCCTACGCTACCGTATAGATGGTGTCTTAATACCAATGATTACCTTTCATAAAGATTATTGGCCGGCAATAGTAGTGCGCATTAAAATTGTGGGAAACATGAATATTGCAGAAACCCGAAACCCACAAGATGGTCGTATCTCCTACAATATACTGGGGCGGTTTGTAGATTTTCGCTTGGCAAGCCAGCCTACAGTTTATGGTGAAAATATTGTTGCCCGGATCTTGGATAGGAATAGGGCGCTAATGCAAATCGATGATTTAGATATGAGTGAGCATAACAAGCGCCTATTAATGCGCCTTCTCAAAAGGCCTGAAGGAATTATCATTGTGACTGGGCCTACTGGTTGTGGGAAAACTACCACTCTTTATTCTGTGCTCAGTTACCTTAATAAAACTGATATAAATATTATGACCCTAGAAGATCCGGTTGAATATCAATTGCCCCTAATTCGACAAAGCGGAGTGAGAGAAGGAACCAACATGAGCTTTGCTAATGGGGTGCGTTCTATGTTGCGTCAGGATCCAGATATTATTTTTGTAGGTGAAGTAAGGGATTCAGACACCGCTACAATGACGATGCGTGCTTCTATGACTGGACATTTAGTATTTACTACCCTGCATACTAATGATGCATACGGGGTGATTCCACGGCTGACTGATCTGGGGCTACAACCTGCGCTTTTATCGGGCACAATAATCTGTGCTATTGCACAACGTTTAGCGCGTCGCCTTTGTATGGCTTGCCGGGAACAATATACCGCTACTAATGAAGAATGTGTAGTCTTAGGTATAAATCCACAAAAGGCACCAAAGCTGTATCGACATACAGGCTGTAGTATATGCTATCATTCAGGCTATAAAGGGCGAATTGCTGTGCATGAAATTTTACCCATCGATAGTGAAATAGACGATATGATCGCACGTTCAGCATCTCGTAAGGAAATATTAGGTTATGCAGTGGAACATGGTTTTATTCCAATGGCTGAAGATGGAATACTTAAGGTGTTGGCTGGCATTACTGACCTTGAGGAAATAATGGGTACAGTAAATCTAACACATAGAATGCAATAAGGGAGAGCATATGGCTATTTATATTTATAAGGCGATGAACGCCGAAGGGCATATAGTAGGCGGTAAAACTAGCGCTAATAATGAAAGTGACTTAACTACACGTCTAGGCCAAGCAGGATTAGAGGTAATTAGCTGTCGGCCACAACGTAGTGGCATCTTTGCGTTAGGCAGGAGCGTGAGTTTGAAAGAATTAATTTTGATTTGTGTACACATACATCAGTTAGATAAGGCAGGGGTATCTATATTAGATTCAATATCTGATTTACGCGACAGCAGCGACTCACCCCTTGTAAGGATGGTTATGATGGATATTCATGAGTCGCTAAAAAATGGCAAATCTTTATCTGCAGCTATGGCAGAGCACCCGAAAGTTTTTGATAATCTGTTTATAGGCTTAGTGGAAGCTAGCGAAAAAACTGGGAGTTTCGCCGATGCATTTGAGCATTTAGAACATCACCTACGCTGGACGTTGGATCTACACAATAAAATTAAAAAAGCTACCTATTATCCAATGTTTTTGCTATGTTTGATGACAGCAGTAACCCTTATTATGATGACTTATGTGGTGCCAAAATTAACGGTTTTCTTAATTGAGCAGCGTGTACCACTACCATTTTATACTAAAGCATTGATGGCAGTTTCTAATTTTATATTAACTTATTGGTATATATTAGTAGCGCTACCCTTTTTATTATATTTTGGCCTGAAAATTGGCAGTGCTTATTCCCCAACTTTTCGCAAGCGAATCGATGCATTAAAGCTTCGTATACCCTGCTGGGGTAATATACTCCTTAAAATTGAGATGGCGCGATTTTGTCGTTTCTTTGCGGTAACTTATAAGAGTGGAATGGGGGTATTAGACTGTCTTTATACTGCAGGTAATGTGGTAAATAATGCAGTAATACGTGCAAATATTGAAGCAGTAGGAGTAGCCGTAGGTGAAGGCGCCAAGCTTACAGATGCTTTAAAGGTGTCGCATCAATTCCCAAGCATGGTTATTCGCATGTTTCAAGTAGGGGAAGAAAGTGGAGCTATGGAAGCTTCACTAAAGCATGTTAATGATTTTTACGATCGAGAAGTCAATGAATCAATCGATAACTTCATAGGAATACTTCAGCCAATACTTACTGCTTTTATGGGAGCTTTATTGATGTGGATCACTCTCTCAGTCTTTGGACCAGTTTATTCTAGCTTTGGGGGTCCTAGCAGGTAGGGTGTACACTTATTTCCTAGACTTGGTATAATATATTTTGGGAACTAGGTAATTATATGGGCTTAGCATCATATAAATATTTGATATCACTGAATTATTTGTTACCATCAATAATGTAGACCTGTGGATGACGGGTATAAATATATGTGTATTCGTATACGAATATAGATTCAAGGTGAGGCTATATAATGCGCAAAGCAGCAAAGCAAGCTGGAGAATTTAAGGTAATCATTGGTGAAGAGGGAGCAGTTTTTGCCTATTTTCAAGGTGGTGTCTTAGCAAATAAAATGTTCATG
>JANPII010000003.1:0-7560 GCA_031424915.1 Pseudomonadota bacterium | reverse complement strand
CACTAACTTCAGCGGTTGCTTCCACCAATAATACAGGCATGCTCATCCCCAAAAAATAAATAAAGTGGTGCGGATGTGGCGGAATTGGTAGACGCGCTAGACTTAGGATCTAGTGCCGCAAGGCGTGGGGGTTCAAGTCCCTCCATCCGCACCACTTTATTTATTTTTTGGGGATGAGCATGCCTGTATTATTGGTGGAAGCAACCGCTGAAGTTAGTGCAAGTACTAATAGTGTGAATGCCAATGTGGTGAGAGAGCTATTGGAGACGCAACGCATAGCATTTGATCACCTGAAGGTTTCCAATATTAGTGCAATAGCCCCAACCTCTTGGATTGCTTTGGATTCAGCCGAATATGAAGGCCTTATTGTAATAGGTGGTATAGTCGGAAAAGATGAGCGTTCCTTGACATTATTTCGGGAATGTGCTCGTAATGTGCATGATGCTGCTATGCAACACTCCATGCCTTTGGGTTTTGGCGTGGTAGTTACGTCCTCCACCTCAGAGCTTGAGTCAAGTATGTTAAATGCCAGCAAAGAAGCTGCCCTTTCATGCGTTGAAGTTCTAAGGATCCTACATCATTATCAAGTGATGGAGCATGAGTCAGACATCTCAACCTACCAAAATTAAACCTTCTAAGTCGGAGATTATGACACGCAGCAATGCCAGGGTGTTGGCAGTGCAGGCGGCTTATGCTTTGGACATTATGGGCTCACAGAATTTTGCCAATATAGTATCCAGTGTATTGCAGAATCAGAGTATTTTCCTCAAAAGCTTGGGTAGAGCCAAATCGACAGAGGTGGATGAGAAGCTATATTTTCATATAGTAAAGGGTATAACCCATAATCAGATAGCTATAGATGCGCAGCTTACGCCACATCTAGCGAGTGATTGGCGTGTGGAACGTTTAGGGGCAGTGGTTAGGGCGATTTTACGCGCAGCAGCATATGAACTTATGTATAGTAAAAAGTTTGATGTAGCTCTAATCATAAATGAATATCTAGACATTGCCAAAATTATGAGCCATGGCGGAGAAGTAGGCTTTATTAATAAGGTCCTGGATTCTATGGTCGGCCCACAGCTATAAAATCTCTTACTTATCCTGCTCTTAACTAACGTGTTTAATAATAGTTATGTAGTGTCCCTCTGTTTAAAATTTATCGAAGTACTAATTAAATTTATTACATTGTATGTATTTTTTTAAAAATTCAACTGGACGGCACATTTAATCCAAGCTCATATATTTGTTGATGCGTAGCAGTATGTTGTTGCGCTTTATATAAATTCAGGAGATTTACATCATGCAATCAAAAGATATCAATAACACCCAACCAAACAATCCACAATCTCCTAATGACTCACGCTGGTCTGGGGCCATAGGTAATGTAGTGTCTGCCTTAGTATCACCGTTTCCAGGGGCTGTTGCTAATTTAGGAGAAAAACCTTTTAGAAAGGATAATCAAAATCTTATATGCGATGCAGCGCGACATGGAAAGCTAGATACAGTTCAAAAATATGTAGAGGCGGGCACAAATATAGACGCAAAAGGCAAATTTGAGCGTACTGCTTTAGGGTGGGCAGTAGATCAAGGGAAAGATAACGTAGTCCGTTACTTAGTAGAGCAAAAAGCCAATCTAAATATCACTGATGTTGACAATCGCACCCCGTTGTTTATAGCTACTGTTAAGCAGAGCTACGGAATTATGGGGTGTTTGCTAGCAGCAGGCGCTAACATGCATATTGTAGGCAATCTGAATCCAACCTGTACTATTACGCCTTACGAATATGCAGCACAAAAAGGTGATATACAGGCCGTAAGTGTTTATATCAAACATGGTTTAAATATCCAAAGTCTTGCAAGCTATATGGATGTTGTTAATAAGGCAGTGCAGATATCAATACAATAATAATATATCCAAGTTGGGCGTTGATTAAATAAGCGCCCACACTAAAACATCAAATCAAGAGGTAACATATATGATATCAGGTGAGCAAAATTTCCCCATTGAGACAGGCCCCAAAATGGTTGTAGAAGGCAAGATCGAAGGCCATCAAGACGGACAAACTTATTTAGCTCAAGCAGCATGTGATGGCAATCTAGAGGGTGTTAGAAAATATTTAGAACAAGGACATGATATAGATGCCCAGGGTCAGTATAAACGTACTGCTTTAGCTTGGGCAGTGGCTACTGGCCAAAATAACATAGCTTTATATCTTATCAAACAAGGAGCCGATCTAAATATCACCGATGCTGACAATCGCACCCCATTGTTTATAGCTACTATTAACAAAAATTATGAGCTTATCAAGGCTCTATTGTTTGCAGGTGCTGACAGAAGGATTGTATGTGAGTTCGGAGAAGCGGAGACCAGAGGTATAGCTGAAGCCTATGCAGATGTACATAAAGATCCCCTGGCTCTAGAAATTTTTGCACAATGTCTGACACCAACTCATACCCCAACTCTTCCAAGAATTGAAAAATCGAGGCAACCTATGGTACGCACTCAAACTACTTCATCAACGTTGCAAAATACTTTTTCGCCGCCTACAGCTTTAAATCAAGCTAAAGCAGATTCCGTAGAGCAGAACATTCCTGAGGAAGGTGGAGATAAGTCCTTGCTTCAGGCTACAGTCGATAGAAATTATGATCGTATGGAGGAGCTGCTAAATAAGGGCGCTAATATGTATAATCCTTTTACCCTAGAACCTTTAATTAAAGTGGCTATTGCACCTTTTGAATATGCCGCTGAGCAAGATGATGCCCGACTCTTAAGTTTTTTTATAAAACATGGGTTAGACCTTACTGAACTTGAAAAATATCCTGAAGCTGTAAATCATGCTTTAGACTTCATGAATGCGCCTTCAAATAATGTGTCAACAACTACTGCTTCTACCAAAAATGAGAGCCAGGGGTGGGCTTCTTACTTATTGGACGCAGCTATTGTTATATTAGACACTGGAAGTAGCTCCCGGCACCGCTCAGCGTCAGCCAAGAAGCTAGATGAACAAAAACACCAAGAGAAAAACATAGATGCAATAGATGAATTGGGGCATACCGCTTTGAGCTTAGCTATAGTGCAAGGAAAAAATCCTGTTGCTATTAAACTTCTTGAGAAGAAAGCTAATCCCAATACTTGTGACAATAAGGGCTGTACACCTTTATTTCTCGCCACTTGCAAGCGGAATTATACCATCATTGACAAGCTATTAAGCTTAAGTGCTGATATGAATAATAGAGGAGATAATCCTGTTGCGCCTTATGAATATGCGGCACAAAATGGAGACGCGGCAGCTCTAAGTATTTTTCTAAAATATGGTTTAGATATATCTAAACTTTCGAATTATTTAAGTGTGGTAAATGAGGCGGTGAAGCTAGCAATACAGAAGTAATGTATTCCTTCATGTGAGTGGCGCTTAAGAATCAGCAAAGTGAAATAGCGGGCTACCCATCCTCAAAAGCTGCAATAACAGCTGTGCTAGTAGCCAAAATACATAATGGTACAAGTCCCAACCATAGGGCCAGCATCACTAGCAAGTAAGCCGCTTGTTGTGTGCTAAGTGTAATAAGGATAAGGCATGGGATAGCCAGAGGTAGGGCAATAATACCGATCAGCGTATGCGATGCACTTCCTAGCACTAGGGCATTACAAAGCATTAAAATTAAGCCCACGCTGAGAGTCAAAAGAAGTCCTCCAGCAATGAACACAGGCCATAGATTCCAATCAATATGTAGCAACAGCATGGCCAGCGGGAATACTAGTAAGCACAAAATGACGTAGTAAGCTATATAACCTAAGTATTGCGCTAATACTATTAGTTCAAACCACACTCCTGTTAAGTAAAATTGCTGTAGAAAGCCACGACGAAAATCATTCTCTAGCATAGTACTGAATGGTAGCATTAAGGCAAAAAGCCAGCTGCTGAAAAGCGTAGCTGAAGCAACTTCAATCGGCATATTTCCCTGTCCTATGGCTATATGGAATGAGCTGATTACTGTTAGAAAAAAGATGAGCGTAATTAATAGCTCCTTTTGTTTTAATTTTATCAAGCGGCATTGCCTCTGCCATACTAAATAACATACAGTCTTTGCTTGGGGACGAAACTGAGCAGCGATTCTACTCATCCTGCCAATCCTCCAAAGATAGGTTTGCTGCATTAGGGAGTAGCGCCACAGATTGATGGGATGATAAAATCACAACCCCGCCATTGCGACATTTTATATTTATCACATTGGCCAGATATTCGGCAGCCTGCATATCCAGATGCACAAAAGGCTCATCAAGCAACCATATTACTGCGTTGCTTAGCAATAAACGTGCTAACTGTACACGGCGCTGCATCCCGCGTGATAAAGAGCTTACTGCCTCATCTATTACATCATCCAGACCAAACCCAAAAAGCGCTGCACTAAGGGCTAGCTCTCTTTGATATAATTGGGCCCATAGCATTAGGTTATCTAGCACTGTGGCCTCAGGATCTATAGTCTCATCATCGCTAATATAACATAGCAAGCTACGGTATTCATCTAGTGCTGTTATGATATCCGTGTCATACATAAACATTGTTCCAGCCTGTGGTGGGCTAAGCGTAGCTAGCATTTTCAAAGCCGTGCTTTTGCCTGCCCCATTTGCCCCTGTTAGTAAAACGCAAGCACCTGGTAACATAGTAATACTAAGTGGACGGAGCCGTAGTATATCAGTTCGTACAATCTCTAAGTGGTTTAGTGTTAACATAAATACAGACGCGATCTACTATATCTTGGCATTGTACTTGCGATGGAAGAAGATGTCTATTGATTGCGGTAGCTACCTTGTCAAAGCTCCATCTTTCTAGGTGGTCTTGATATTTTGTTTGTCCAGGTATCTGATGTTGTTGCCTCCGAGCTAATGTGTAAGTTTCTTAGAAACTCCTGCATAGGAGAGTTGCTATCCTCTGCAGTTTGATATAACTTCTTGTACTCCGGGCTATCAACCTCTAAAGGCAGATCTTTCTGATATTTTGGATAATGCTGCAATATAGCATCTATAATGCCTTGGTCCGGTAATTGGGCTGCTATAGTTAAGAACCCAAAGTACTCAGGACTATATATGCGTCGAATTGCATTAGGGCCAAAGCTAGGAGCATCCAAGGCTTTTTTCATTGTGATTTCTACGGTTTCTTTATGGCCTCTAGAAGCTGCATTGTAAAGTACCTGTTCCAAATTATACCATAAGCCAGATCCTCGATGAAGGCATATTAGTAACTCTTGAATCCTCCTATTGTTGCCTGACACTGCAGCTTCATTAAGTAGCTCTTGGAGACGCTCAGAGGCTGTTTGACCAGCGGGGGTTTCTCCAAAAAGCGATGCAAGGTGAATTATCGACCTAACCCCTAACTTTAGGTGTGTGGTAGATAAAATTATAGATGGGCCCGGGCTCACATTGCCTCTGTAGATAAGTCCTGCCATGGTAGGAAAAATTCTATTTGCTTGCAGCATATCATACCTAATGATTGGTTATCAAAACATTGAAAACTATAACAAGTAAATCAAGGAATTGCAACCATATTTAAGTAATTCTAACTTTCCTTGAGCTTAATATTATAAGCTCCTCTTAAAGCTTTATGAAATGCTAGCAATTAGAATAGAAATCTACTACTTTGCGTGCCAGTAATTTTTCTTCATAATTCGCACGCACTTTTTCGTATGCAGCAGTAGCAAGATCGTGTCGTAATCTAGCATTTGAGGCAAGTAGACTTATAGCATCTGCAAGATCCACTGGGTCCTTAAGGCGTACTAGTAGGCCATCTACCTGATGTTGTACCAAATCCCGGCAACCTGGTGCATCGGTGGTAATAAGAGCACGATGGCATGCAGCTGCCTCTAACTGGCTGCGGCTTATGCCTTCACTATATGAGGGTAGTACAGAAACATTTGTTGCATGCCAAACCTGCGTCATATCACTACGCTTGCCCCACCATTCTATAATACCCTCTTCTTGCCATGCTTGAATTTCAGGCATAGTTACACTGGTTGGGTTGGCTAAATCCGGCTCCCCCACTAGAACCATCCGTATAGTAACACTGCGCTGTCGCAGGATACGTGCTGCTTCTACAAATTCCCCTACCCCTTTGGTGTGTAATAGCCGCGCAGCAAGAGTAAATACAGGAACGCCTGCAGGCTCAGGTGCAGGATAGAATGTATTAAAATCTACTCCAACGCAGCATTGCTTAATAATGCGTTCTGGCTCAGCTAATTGATAGTGTAGTAATAGCTTGCGGTCATCTTCATTTTGGACGATAAAACAGCCTTGGCAGCGCTGAAATAACATGCGTAACGCGCTAATTACTGGCCATCGTGCTATCATTAAACTGAGATTTTGCGAATTAAATAATAGGCCTGTACCAACAAATGTGTTGATGATACGTGGCACACTGCACCACCACGCTGTTAGGGTGCCATATAGAATGGGCTTGATGGCAAAATGTTGAACAACATGGGGACGAAAGTGACGGTAAATTTTAATCAGTTGCCATATAGTACAGATATCGGCAAAGACATTAAGGCTAGCGCGACGTATTTTTAGTGGAAAAATCTTAATACCTTCGCGCTCTAGTAATGCTTGTTTATCACTAACTTGCGTGGCTAGGGCTACCTCAAAACCAGCTTTGATAGCTTCTCGTGCTATGGGCAATAGATGTAAGAAAAAATATGAGTCTTCAGAAGCAACAAGCAAAAGTTTACGTGGTGTCATAGCCAGTCCAGTTCTTTTTGCGCCAGTTTTTTCATAAAACTACGCCTATGTATGGGAGTGATGCCATGTTGATGTATAGCAGCTCGATGTGTAGCAGTACCATATCCCTTGTTTTGTATCCAACCATACTGAGGAAATTGGTTATGTAGTTCATCCATTATTCTATCACGAGTTACTTTGGCAATAATAGAAGCGGCTGCAATAGTGAGGGATTTGGCGTCACCTCCTATCACAGTTTGGGCCTTATGTTCGCTATTAAAAGGGTTGGCATTACCATCAATCAGGATGGCCTTACCTCCCGCTATTTTATCTCGAGCACGGCGCATAGCAAGCATCGTGGCTTTTAGGATATTATATTCGTCAATTTCTTCTGGCGAAGCTATGCCGACAGCATATATGCATTTCGTAATGAGCTGCTCATATAAAAATGATCTACGAGCGGGACTAAGCTTCTTGGAATCATTGATTCCAACTACAATATTAGGGGAGGGTAAGATCACAGCAGCCGCCACTACCGGGCCTGCTAAGGGCCCCCGTCCTGCCTCATCTATACCAATGATATTATCGCCGCCAAGGGCTAATTCTATATCAAAATTCACTTTAGCTCCCTTTGAACCTAACTACACTACTTAGAAGAATATATATCCATAACCTTTGCTAGCATAGCTAATGCCTCATCCCGTGGGCGTTGGAAGGTATTACGTCCGATAATGGAACCGTTGCCTCCTCCATCACGAATCGCTTGAATCTCAGTATATAAGGCTTCTAGCTCTCTACTCTCTCCGCCTGAAAATATAACCAGGCGACGGCCATTAAATGCCGCCCGCATC
>JANPII010000002.1:0-3248 GCA_031424915.1 Pseudomonadota bacterium | reverse complement strand
CCGTGCAAGGAGAAGAGGTGAAGGGGCTACTGCCTACTATAATGGGAGCGGCTGAAGAAATAGGAGACATGTTCCTGCAAGCACAAAATATTAATGATCCAATAGGGTATTGCCAATATAGGTTTATGGGCGACCAGCTTCTAGGGCAAAGAGATTTGCCGGTGTCTGCAGCGGGGGGAGTCGGCACAGCAGGGCTATCTGTAGTACGAATGACTATATGGGATCTAGTAGACTGTAAGATCGTCAATTACTTGAATCTAGGTTCGTGTAACTACTCATTACCAGGAATGATGGGGCTGTGGTTCATAGGTGCTGCAGTTTTTGGTGGTGGTACTGGCTTTCTTTTATGTGTGGTATCATTTGTATATGCCCTTATGTTAATGTTTATCATCCTACGTTTTGCGCATATATTTGTGATGTCGTTATTTGTACTAGCAGTATTAACTTTAATATCGCCCTTGGTTTTCTGTTTTGCCTTATTTGAGCCGACGAAACAGATTTTTCAGACCTGGATGCGTATGATAATAGGCTATATGCTTTATCCAGCTCTATTAATGGCTTTTGTTGCGTTAATGTTAGCTACTTTTGATGCTGCGTTTTATGGAACTTTAAACTCAGGCGGACAAAAGATCAGTATTGAAGAATTGTGCATAGATACTAATGCAAATGCAGGAATTTCAGAGAGTATTGCATGTAAAACAATGCAGGCGATGGGTGGTAATCCATGTATGCTTAACATTTCCTCTGCTGCAGGTAACATGGTCGAGGAACTTGATTTAGTGGTTATGAAAATCAAGGTAATGAAAAGTGAGTACATAAATCTTTTCTTTAACGCTTTGCTCAAGCTAATGCTGTTTGCGGTATTATTCTACTTCTTCTTAGGATCTGTGGCTCAGTTCCTCGAAGTTCTGGTAGGATTACAAGGTCTGTCGGGTTTGGCAATGGGTGGAGTAAGCTTATTCACTCCAATGGCTAAAGGAGGGCAAGCAGCGAGTTGGGCCGGTGGCAAGGCTAGCTCAGCTTCAAAATATATGCGAGGGAAGGGCGGTAGTAGCTCTAAGCCTGAGTCTGATGGGTAACTGATATGCAAATTGAGCATAAAACAAAATGGAAAGGCAGCTCTAAGAATACCTCTAATCTGCTCTGCATTTTGCTGAGCTTGCTATATATTTTTTCTACCCTACTTACACCGCTTCCAGCTTCAGCTGGCGTCTATGAAAATTGCGTTTATGCTTGGGAATTTGGGGATACTACACGTGTCTCCATGGTAATCTACCCTATTGGCAAGCAATGTTACAATCTTTGTCAAGGAGAGGATGGAAGTTCTGGATGTATGAAGTATTCTCGCTCCGGCTATGACGGAGAGTTAAATGATGATGTGATGGATCAATGCAGAAGCAAGTGCCAGGGTGGTGACAATTTTAGCAGTCCCTATCGTGAGGCAAGTGATAATCCCCCTCCTTTTTCTTTAAGCCGGTATGTGTGGAAAGATGCCATTTCTCTAGATACAACCTGCTCCAAAGATCCAAAAAGCCCAGCTTCTGCGGCATATAATTTTTATGATACAGGTGTGGCAATTGACCCAAGCAACCCTGCGGAAATTAAGCTAATTCTATTAGGACGTAATAGCCCTATAAAAAATCAAGTATATATGTGTGGGTTTAAAAGTGTAAGTATATACCCTGATTTTTACTCCTTGAGTTCCTTAAGTTGGCAAGCACATAGTGCTCAAGGATGGAATGCTCGTAATTATAGATGGACTGATACGGATATTAAGGCACAAGATGGTGACTATCTGGCATTAACCTACGGTGGACCCTATATAAATAACTGTGATGAGTATGGGTGCTATTACGACTCTACGGCTGACAATTTGCTGATGTCTACTGGAAAGGGAGAGAACATGGTGGTGCCTGGGGGAGCCCTCTATACTATGACTCAGCCAAGCTGCGATCCACATGCCTCCGCCGCAGAATTAGACGCTTGCTTGCAAAGCTCGGCAAGCGCTAGTGAATCACCAGGCGCTATTGTTAATCATAATGAGTCAATAGAATTCTTGGGACTAAAAGGGTGGGCGTCTAATGTCACTGTACCTAGCAACATTGAATCCATTCCTGGAAGCAAGAGTTATAAGGTAACAAGTTTTTTTGGTACGCTAGCGGGTTTAGGTAGTGCCCCCACACCGCTTCTTATCCGCCACTATGATGTAGGGGGCGATTCTAACTGGGATAATAATATGGGTGGTAAATATGTAAAAATGAAGTGGCGTGGCTGCCCACGTAGAGGCGGAGAAGGTTTGCAATATGCAGTAGTGCCTCCTGAGCCTGGCAGTACAGCTGAAGATAAAGTATATGTTCCTAGGGCGAGTTCTAGCTGGACCAATGTACCTATAAAGGTGTTACAGGGAATAGACTCTTTAAATTTCGATTCTAATCAAGAAGGGCGATTATTTTTTCGAATAGAGCCAGTGGGCGTATTTGGTAGCAGTGGTAGTAATGATGCGTCCCAAGCAATAGGACAATATTATTTAGAGCTCTCTGTAATGCACCATGGGTCTGGTAGGTTAGCTGGCCTCCTCGATACTCTTATTAAAGATATCTCCGGGTATTTTTTTGGTGATAATGGCCAACAGGGTATAGCTCAAGAAATATTTAATGAACTGGTGAAGGACAGCGCATTTGCCCAAGCAATTCGCGCACTTTTAATCTTTTATATCGCCTATACCGGCCTCAGTTTTATGATAGGCACAGCTCATTTTAGCCAGCAAGAAGCTTTAGTGCGTATTATGAAGATTGCTATAGTCCTAACGCTGATTTCAGGTCAAGGTTGGTGGTTTTTCAATACATATTTATTTACTTTGTTCACTAAGGGTGTTTTAGATATTATTGGTATGACATTTATCGATCCGACCATAGATCCAACAGTCCTACTAGAGTTAAAGCAAGGCAATATGTATGCTGTGTTTTCTAATTTAGACCGCCCTATCTCTCAAATGTTGTTTGGTGCTGCAGGTAGTGGGATTAAAGGTACAGGTTTGCTAGGCGGCCCTACTTGGATCAAAATCCAGGCTTTAATGTTTTCAACAGTATTTGGTTTCTTGTTAGCCATTGTAGTAATAGTAGGATGTATATTTTATGCTATGGCTATTTTTAAAGCAGTTATGGTATATTTGGTATCACTAATTGGGATAGCAGTTATGATGATGACAGCTCCTATATTTATCTCATTTTTACTATTTGCAAAAACCC
>JANPII010000001.1:0-3353 GCA_031424915.1 Pseudomonadota bacterium | reverse complement strand
TAAGTATTGCTGCTAATCGGCATACTCATATTAGAGCTGCCTTATGCCACAATGCAGAATATGCTAAATTAGCGCGTCAACACAATGATGCAAATATACTAGTATTAGGTGCACGCTTCATCACTACAGAGCATGCCTATCTTATGGTAGATACCTTCCTATCAACGGAATTTGCTGGTGGGCATCATCAAGCTAGGTTAGAGAAATTAAACCAAGTCTAGGAAATAAGTGTGCTATAATTTTATTAGCAACCATAATTTTGTATGAACATAAATCGCTTGTAGTCTTCGAGCCAGGAGTCCGAATCTTTATTGGAATCTTTATTATAAGACCAAGCCTTGAATTCTTCCAGATATACATATGGGTCGTTTATGCAGGGCGGAAATGCAGAGTAAGATCCATCACCACTTTCAAAGCTGTAGATTGCTTCATAAGGATTATGAGCCGTAACTTCACTTGTAATATAAATTGTTTCGCTCATGTATCCTCTTATAATTTTAGCTTCTGATTTTAGGGACGCAGCCCTGGAGTAGGCAATGGGTATCATATAAAGGTAGTCCCAGCACATTGCTGTCGGTGCCTTTTAGCCATTGAACAAATATAGCTGCTTTGCCTTGTAAAGAGTAACCTCCAGATTTACCTTCCCACTCCCCACAGGCTACGTAGTCATTTATTTCCTGCGCAGTAAGGTTTTTAAACTTCAGAGTCGTTATAGCTATTCGTACCCTGGGCTTACCCTGATAAATAACGCACACACCAGTATAAACCCGGTGTCTTCTGCCTGATAGTAAGCGGAGGTGGCTAGCAGCTTCTGTGGCATCTAAGGGTTTGCCAAAATATTGGCGACGACAATAGGGAATAGTGTCTGCAGCGAGTACTATGGCATCAGGAAAACGAGCCGCAATCAACTCTGCTTTACTTACAGCAAGGCGATGCACTAAGGCATGAGGTAATTCATTGGGAAGAGGAGACTCATCTATATCAGCTGCACATACTACATCAGGATTATAGCCAATGCGATTTAATAGTTGCAGCCTACGCTCTGATGAAGAGGCTAATACTAACATACTGATCTAAGATGATGGTGGGTTGCTATCGCCAGGTGCTGGAGTTTTAGCGCGTCTGGTTACCCGGCCTTTGGTTAGATCATAGGGGGTCATTTCTACGGTTACTTCATCTCCTACCAGCACTCTTATATGGTGTTTACGCATATTACCAGAGGTATACGCAATGATTATTGCGTTATTCTCAAGCCTTATCCTAAACATCGCATTAGGGAGTAGCTCTAACACCTTGCCTTTAAATTCCAGTACTTCTTTTTCTGCCATATTCACAATCTAATGATCAAACTTCGCTACATCATATCCAATCAAGCTCGATACTGCAAGCCTTAATGATGGCATTGATTATAAAATACCCGGTCCTAAAAATAATTGCTGAGCTTCGCCATTTTGTTTAGCCAACCGTGTTTGTGCCAGTATATCGAATGCAGTTGGACCAAACGAAATGCCATAACCCCTCAACAATTCTTGCTTCAAGTGTGCACCTATTTCCTAAACTTGGTATTAATGGCAGGGGGCAAAAAGCTAGAGTGCAATATGTTAATTATTAGCCTAACTCATTGAGATGCTTGCAATATGATTTTAATATACTTATGCTGAAACTTATTGTTTGTATATAACGCAAACGCTTGTAAACAAGGGGGTTACATGAACTATAGCAATCAAGAAACGGTAGCTGTTGAAGAAGTGGTTAGGCCATTTCTAAAACCATTAGAATCAGCTGTTAGAAGGGGGCAGTGGGAAGGCATAGATGGGGCACGAAAGTGCTTTGAAAATCCGAGGCTCTCAGCACTAGACAAGCTATATAGCTCTAAGGTACAGCGTGCGGTACTGGCAGCTTGTTTTTCTCATATGGCTAGAATTGCTGAAGAAGCACGTGAAGGGGTGGTTATACGTGAATTTGCGCAAGCTAACCCTGCAATTATTCATTATTGTGCAGAGCATCATGCGGAGGTATTTAGGCTTTATCCAAGCGCTTTACGCTATTGCATGAATGTATTAAAGCCTGGGCAGCAAAAAAAACTAAATCAGTTGTTGGAAGTTTCTAATGACAGCGCGCTACAACGCTAGATTGACTGCAGCATTTTAACATAATAAACTTGGTGGCAGTTTTGAATTAAGGCGTACCATTTTAGGGAGTATATAATCATGGTATTTTCTGTCTCGCTTTGGGTGGGCTTCTTGTTATTTATATCTGCTGCATTGGCGTTTGATTTAGGTATTCTAAATAAGAAAGCCCATGCTCCTACTACTCAGGAGGCTGCAGGACTAACTTTAGGTTGGTTTGTTACTTCCATGCTTTTTTGTATGGGTATCTATCAATATGCTGGTGCCCAACTTGCTTCAGAGTTTTTGGCTGGTTATTTAGTTGAGCTATCACTCAGCGTAGACAATGTTTTTGTCATTGCGTTAATTTTTACGCACTTCAAAGTGCCCTTGCAATATCAGCACCGCGTGCTGTTTTGGGGGGTGCTGGGAGCTATTGTAATGCGGTTGGTGATGATTGTGATGGGCGTTTATATTGTGCAGCGCTTTCAATTTATATTCTACATTTTCGGGATATTACTAATATTCAGTGCATATAAGATCATTACAGTAAATGAGCAGGGAGTGGAATTAGAAGATAGCAAAATCATGCATATTATAAGGCGCTATTTTCGTATTACAAAGACGTATCATCAAGATAAATTTGTGATCATTGAAAAAGGAAAGCGCGCTATTACCCCACTATTTATTGTATTACTGCTAATTGAAAAGGCAGATCTGATTTTCGCTATTGATTCTATTCCGGCGATTTTAGCAATTACTCAGAATACTTTTATCGTTTTCACTTCTAATATCTTGGCAATATTGGGTTTACGTTCTTTGTATTTTCTACTAGCTGGTATTATGGATAAATTTGTTTATCTTCGCTATGGACTTGGCATTATTCTTGGGTATATTGGTGCCAAGATGTTGTTGATGATGCAAGGCTATCATTTATCCTTAGTTTTGTCCTTAGGTGTTATTATAGCTGCTTTAGGTATATCCATTGCTGCCTCATTGATCAAAACTGCAGGGAAAAAGCTGGATGCAAAATAACAGAATCAACAGCAAAATATAAACTTCTAAGGCGTAAAAATATGAATTTTCAAGATTTAATCTTGACGCTACAACATTTTTGGGGAGATCGCGGATGTGCAATTCTGCAGCCCTATGATATGGAAGTAGGTGCAGGTACCTCTAGTCCTTCCACTTTGCTCCGATGTTTAGGGGACAGGCCGTGGAATGTGGCATACGTGCAACCCTCTC